>VMSQ01000269.1 GCA_013792055.1 Desulfobacteraceae bacterium | reverse complement strand
AGACTTTCAGATAATTAATTTCACAAGGCCAGAAGGAGGAAGGCGTATTAGTTATACGTCGACGACTGATAACACAGTGAAATTATTTATCTGAAAGTCTATATCACATTTTAAACCTTATCTGAAACTTAGTCCCTTTACTCTGATCCAAATACAGTTTTCCATTTATCTGATCGGTTAAAATATTAACCAGTTTTAATCCAAGTGATTCACTATTTTTGAAATCCATCCCTTCGGGTACTCCGATGCCGTTATCACTCACAAAAAGCTCAACTTCATTTTCATTTATGAAAACAAGCGACACTTCGATCTCTCCTTTATCGCCGTCTGCAAATGCATGTTTAAGGGAATTTAAAACAAGCTCATTAACAATTAATCCACATGGAATTGCTTTATCAATTTTAAGCATAACTCTCTCAATATTTAATTTCAGCCTTATTTTCTCCCTATTAACTGCATAAGACCTGAATAGTGTTTGTACCAGATGTTCTATGTATTCATTAAAGTCAATATTTGTCAAATTTTTAGATTTATATAATTTTTCATGAACGAGCGCCATGGATCTTATCCTGTCCTGGCTCTCTTTAAGCATTTCTACAGATCTTTTGTCCTTTATGCTTCTTGACTGGAGCTTGAGAAGGCTGGAAATAACCTGCATATTGTTCTTGACCCTGTGGTGAATTTCTCTCAGCAACACCTCTTTTTCTTTCTCGGCCCGAGTGCGTTCCTTTATTTGTTCTTTGAGTTGCTCTGCATAGATAATGGACTGGTCATAAGCGATTTGCAGTGCCTCCTTGGCCATTTTCTGGTCCGTAATGTCCCGTAAGAATTCAATCACCATTTTAGGCCTGCCGTCTTCATGCCTTGCTGCAACGCTGGCAGTACACCAGAAAAAGTGATGTTTATCATCTGTCCCAATCATTTTAGTTTCAAATTGGTGAATCTCGCCATCCTCAAAGCACTGTTTGACTATACATAGCTCACATGCCTTGTCTCGTCCATGATAAGCGAAATAACACTTTTTACCAACCATATCAGGGCCAAATATTCTCTTGGCCACATCATTTGCCCAAACAATATTTAACTGACTGTCTATCATCACCATGACATCTGTCACAGCTTCCACTATTCCAGCCAGCTTATGTTCTCTTTCCCGCAAAGCCGCAAAAGATTGCTCGGATATCTTTAGTTTTTTCATAATATTTTATTCAAGTTCCGCGATAATCTATATCTATAGCGCCAAAACAATAATATATAAGGCTGCGCTTTTCAAGCACTAAACCAAATAAAAAGAACACTTGATTTTTAATCGAAAAATTGACAGTTTAGCTTAAACGCTTTGTAAACGTTCACAGTTCCAGGGTTCACGGTTCAAGGTTAGAGAGCGATAAAAATTGAACGAAGCAACCAACCGTGAACCGTGAACCGTGAACCGTGAACCTAACAACCTGAACAGTTACGATAATTCAGTGTAATTCCGTGAAAATCCGTGGTGAACTATTACAAATAAGGGAATAGTATATATGATAATTAAAGAAGCAATTGAGGTTCTTAAAATAGAAGCAGAAGGCATACTTGGATTGATAAACAGGATTGACGATAATTTCCCCAGGATGGTGGAACTTATCTTCAATTCCAGCGGTCGTGTAATAGTGGGTGGTATCGGCAAATCCGGAATAGTGGGCAGAAAGATCGTAGCCACCCTGAACAGCACAGGTACAAGATCGATATTTTTACATCCCGTTGAAGCCATGCACGGAGATCTTGGCATGGTATGTCAGGATGATATATTTCTTGCTCTTTCCTGCAGCGGTGAAACTGATGAGCTTAATATCCTTTTGCCGAGTATATGCAATATAGGGTGCAAGGTTATAGCTTTCACAGGTAATATACATTCAACCCTGGCAAAAAACAGCGATATAATAATTAATGTCGGTGTTGAAAAAGAAGCATGCCCTTTAGGCCTGGCCCCTACTGCCAGTACAACAGCCATGCTTGCAATGGGCGATGCGCTTGCTGTTGTCCTTATCAATAAAAAACATTTTAAACCCAGTGATTTCAAAAAAATTCATCCGGGCGGTATATTGGGTCAGCGGCTTTCCAGTAAAGTTAAAGATATCATGTTAACAGGAGAGGCTGTGCCAAAAGTTTCAGCCGGCACAAGCATGGAAAAAGCTATAGATGAAATTAACCGTCTTGAGTTAGGAACGACTCTTGTTATAACGGAAGATAAAATCCTTACAGGTATCATAACCGATGGTGATATAAGACGCATTGTCGCAAAGAAAAAGAATATTTTTGAACTTACAGTCGAAGATGTTATGACAAAAAATCCACGAACAGTCGGCCCTGATTCTCCGGCTTACGATGCACTTAACATAATGGAACATTACCAGATAACTGTTCTCCCGATAGCTAATTCTATTGGAAAAGTTGAGGGCATCTTGCATCTTCACGATATATTAGGTAAAGGTGATTTCAAGTTTAATGGAAGGTAAAGGGATTCAGAGGGGTTTATGAACTATAATAATATTGATACAAAAATACCGATTCTGGGAAAGTCAAAAATAGCCTCTCCGATTCTGCAAACAGACAGAGGCTCATACAGCCAGAACTTTGTCTCCGACAACGAGAGGGTATTAATCGACGTAAATTTATCTAATGTCACAAAGATGATTCAGGACGGCAAAAAGCTTCCCGCTTTTGAACTGGCCGGTCCCAGAAAAAAAATATACTTTGACCCGGGCAAACTGCGGTGCGCACTTGTAACCTGCGGAGGACTTTGCCCTGGTGTTAACGGAATAATTCGATCAATTGTTCTGGAACTTTATTATGGATACGGAGTTCAAAACATTTACGGTATTCGGTATGGACTGCAAGGCTTTATTCCAAAATATGGCCATGATATTTTAGCCTTTACACCTGACATGGTTGAGAAAATTATTAGAAAGGGCGGATCCTTTCTTGGATCTTCCAGAGGGCCGCAGGATATTGATGAGATTGTCGATTGTCTGGAAAGGATGAATATCGGGGCGCTTTTTATGATCGGCGGCGATGGCACACTGCTGGCCGCATCAGAAATAAATGATGCCCTAAAAAGAAGAGGCCTTAAAATCAGTATTATAGGAATACCAAAGACCATTGACAATGATATTTATATGTTATCAAGGTCTTTTGGCTTTGATACCGCGGTTGACGTTGCTACCCTGGCAATCAGGGCTGCACATAATGAAGCGCAGGGATATCCCAACGGCATGGGTCTTATAAAACTGATGGGCAGGTATTCGGGCTTTATTGCGGCAACAGCCGCATTAGCACAGCAGGATGTAAACTTTGTTCTGATACCGGAAGTGGATATTGACCTTAAAGGGCCAGGCGGCTTTCTTGCAGCTCTTGAAAAACGCCTTGAAAGCAGAAGCCATGCGGTAATAGTTGTGGCTGAAGGGGCAGGCCAGAACCTGTTCAAAACGGGTGAAAATAAAAAAGAGACTCGGGATGAATCGGGAAATATCAGGCCGCATGATATCGGTCTGTTTCTAAGGGATGCAATTACAACCTATTTCAAAGAAAAAAATATTTCAACAACTCTTAAATATATCGATCCCAGCTACATAATCAGGAGCCTGCCGGCCAATTCCAACGATCATGTGTTTTGTAGTTTTTTAGGACGTGATGCTGTCCATGCAGCAATGACCGGCAGGACAAATATGCTTATTGGCCACTGGAACGACCATTTTGTGCATATTCCCATCAGCCTGTCGGCAGGAAAGCGAAAACAGGTTGATCCGCACGGAAAGCTTTGGCTCAACGTTCTTGAAGCAACAGGACAGAGCTCATTGAAGAATAATTAAGTAGCCGATATATTACAGAATTTTAACCGTGAACCGTGAACCGTTACTATTTCAGCTCAACAAATTTATTACCCTTAATTTTAAGAAGATAAAGATCTTTCTTAAGCTCCCCGTTACTATCAAATGAAGTAAGACCTGTCACCCCCTGAAAATTACTAAGTTTCATTAGCTCATTTTTCACTGCGCTTCTGAATCGGACATCCGGCCGGCTGACTATCTGAAACAACATCATTGCAGTATCATAAGCTATAGCTTCTATGAAACCGGGCTTTTCTCTGAAAGTCTTCTCAAAAGTCCTGACAAAATCTTTCACTTTTTCTGAAGAGCTTTCTGCGAAAAAGATATCCGGCATTATGGCATTCTGTACATATTGGTGCGCCATTTTGATTAAAATGTCTGAGTGCCATAGATTGGTACCAAAAAGATATACATTATTAACATCATAAAATGACAACTGGGGAATAATAAGTCCTGCTCTTTTCGGTGAGTCGGGAATAAATATAGCATCAAAATCAATAATGGGCTCTGGCTCATCAGCCTTTACAGAGCCCTCTTCCTCTTCTTCATAATCATCGCTTTTATCTTCACCTTCAATCAGCTCGCCTGTATTTTCTAAATCCTTCGGCAATTCATGGTAAAGCCCCACAAGCTTCTTTATTGGATCAGCAAAATCGGTACTGTTTAGCTTGTATGATTCAACTCCAACTACCTTCCCGCCATAAGCCACAACCTCATCCCAGAAAAGATTCATAAAAACCTTACCATAATTTTCATCAGGATAAAGGATTGCAAATTTTTTTAGTTCAAGCTCTTCAATTGCGTAAGAAACAATTGTTTCAACCTGCATTCTGGGAGAAAAAAAATTTCTAAAAACATAATCTCCGGTATCAGTTATATTATCTTTCTGAGTTATAGTAACTATAGGGATCCCCCTGCTTTGTGCTTCTAAAGCCGCAGACTCAGCAGTAAAAATCGGGCCGATAATCGCTGCAACATGCTCTTCGAACAACTCCTTTACAGCATTGGCCGCAACATCCGGTTCAGAGCCTGTATCCTTTATTATTATTTTAATAGACGGCTGGTCGCCCTGAGAACAGAATTGCTCAAGCGCAAGTTCAATTCCTTTTAATGCCTTGCAGCCAAAATCTTTGTACGAACCGCTAAGAGGAAGTAAACAACCTATGGTATAGCGACTGTAAACAGACTTTTTGCTGAGTTCTTCTATCAAATTTTTAGCCTGTTCAACAAACTTATGCTCAGGAAATCTATCGACAAAATCAGAAAGCATCATTAAAGCATCATCATATTGCTCCTCTTCAGCTTTTTTAAGGCCGTATAGATACATAAGCATGCCTGCAGGCGGTTTATATCCCATGTTTTTTATAATGGACATAATATCTGCTTTATCAAGCTGTACGACTGCCTCCTTAAGTTTAGAAATAACTGTCTCTCTTTCCAGATCTTTTGACTTATCAAATGCCAATGTATAAAAATGTAAAGCATCCAACGGAGAACTGATTGCAATATAACTATCACCCACAAGAACATACATTCTCAGAATGTGAATCCTGGATACAATTTTCCCCAGAACGCTGTCAGCTTCCCTTATTACTTTTTCGTATTTACCTTCATTATAAAATGTAACCAGCCCTTCAACTCTTGCATCAGGCACAAAAGAGCTGTCAGGATATTCAACAAGCAAACGTTTATAACTATCGCGTGCTTTTTCATAGTCTTCAAGCGCTGTATAAATTGCCCCTGTTTTTATGAGCACAGCATCGGCAAAAGACCCGTCAGGAAATCTGGATATATACTCATTGTAAGCACTAAGGGCTTTCTCATATGATTTTACCTGATACAATTTCTCTGCTTTTGAAAACAACTCATCGGCAGGTTCAAGCTGGACAGGAACCGGCAAAAAAATATTTTTTAGCCCACATGAGCATAAAAACAGAACTGCAATTAGAATAAAATTTAAATTTATTTTTCGCATAACTCGAAATTTATGGTATTGTAAAAAGATAATAGTTCAGCTACAAAGGCTCAAAGCATATAACTAGTCGAGTGGTCAATCACTCGACTGCTCAATTAATATCAAATTGTTGCAAGAATTACAATCAACTCAAAAATTTAAATAGGAGTTGTCATTCATAACAATAAAGTGCATAGATTTGATGCAAAAAAAATGTATGTTATAACATCTGAAACAGTCCAGCCAAATCATTTAATATATAAATACTAAGAATTATATATTGTATTACAAATTGAATCAAAGGAGTTTTTATGCCCAGACGTGACGACATTAAGAAAGTATTAATTATCGGTTCGGGTCCAATAATAATCGGCCAGGCATGCGAGTTCGATTATTCAGGAACACAGGCTTGCAAGGCTTTGCGAAGCCTTGGCTACGAGATAGTGCTGGTGAACTCGAATCCTGCGACTATAATGACAGACCCTGGAACAGCCGACGTAACTTATATAGAACCTCTCAACCTTAAGGTGTTAACGGAGATTATTGAAACTGAACGTCCGGATGCTTTGCTGCCTAACCTGGGTGGCCAAACAGGACTTAATCTTTCATCCGAGCTGGCAAAAGCCGGCGTTCTTGAAAAATACGGCGTAAAGGTCATCGGGATTAGTATTGACGCCATTAAACGCGGGGAAGACCGTACAGCATTTAAGGAAACCATGAATAGACTCGGGATTGAAATGCCGAAAAATCAGGCCGTTAACAGTGTCGAGGATGCGGAAAAAGTAGCGGAACAGCTTGGCTACCCTGTTGTAATACGTCCGGCATACACCATGGGAGGAACAGGAGGCGGCCTTGTTTATAATATTGAGGAACTTCGTACGATAGCTGCTCGCGGCATAGCTGCCAGCCTGGTAAATCAGGTTTTGGTTGAAGAATCTGTGCTTGGATGGGAAGAACTTGAACTTGAAGTTGTCCGTGATTCCAAGAATAAGATGATCACAGTATGTTTCATAGAAAATGTCGACGCAATGGGCATTCATACAGGAGATTCATTTTGCACAGCACCAATGATGACAATCGATACAGAACTTCAAAAACGTCTTCAGAAATATGCCTATGATATTGTTGAAGCAATAGAAGTCATCGGAGGTACAAATGTTCAATTCGCACATGATCCCAAAACAGGAAAAGTTGTTGTTATAGAAATCAATCCCAGGACTTCTCGCTCGTCAGCACTGGCTTCAAAGGCAACCGGTTTTCCAATCGCTTTGGTTTCATCACTTCTGGCCGGAGGCCTTACTCTTGATGAAATTCCTTACTGGCGGGATGGAACCCTGGACAAATATACTCCATCCGGCGATTATGTTGTAGTTAAATTTGCCCGATGGGCCTTTGAAAAATTTCCAGGCGTGGAAGACAAGCTCGGCACTCAGATGCGGGCAGTCGGCGAAGTAATGAGCATAGGGAAAAATTATAAGGAGGCTTTTCAGAAAGCTATACGTTCGCTGGAGATTAACCGATATGGTCTTGGCTTTGCTAAAGACTTTAACAAAAAATCATTGGACGAATTAACACATATGCTGAGAACTCCCACTAGCGAACGGCAGTTCATAATGTACGAGGCTCTGCGCAAAGGAGCAGACATCCAGGCTCTTTACGAAAAAACCCACATAAAACCCTGGTTTATCGAACAGATGAAAGAGCTGGTTGAACTTGAAGATAAAATTTTAGAATACAAAGGCCAAATGCCGCCGGACGATTTGCTTCTACAGGCTAAAAAAGATGGTTTTGCAGATAAGTATCTATCTAAACTATTAACAATCCCTGAAAAGGATATACGAAATAAACGCATTTCATTGAATATAGTAGAGGCATGGGAACCTGTTCCGGTAAGCGGCGTTGAAAATGCAGCATATTACTATTCTACCTATAATGCACCTGATAAGGTAAAAGTAAGCGACCGTAAAAAAATTATGGTTCTCGGCGGCGGGCCGAACCGAATTGGCCAGGGAATTGAATTCGACTATTGCTGCGTGCACACTGCTTTTGCCATCCGCGATGCAGGATATGAATCCATAATGGTTAACTGCAACCCTGAAACTGTCTCCACTGACTACGACACTTCGGACAAACTATATTTTGAACCTCTTACAGTAGAAGACGTATTAAGTATTTACCAAAAAGAAAAGCCCGAAGGAGTAATTGTACAGTATGGAGGGCAAACACCGCTGAACATTGCAAACGATCTGGCTGAAGCCGGCGTCAAGATACTCGGCACATCTCCTGAAGCCATAGATCTTGCGGAAGACCGTGACCGCTTCTACAAGATAATGCAAAAGATGGGGATTCCTCATCCAAAATCCGGAATGGCGTATTCATTTGAAGAAGCCTTGGATGTAGCAAAAAATATCGGCTATCCTCTTATAGTTCGACCTTCTTATGTTTTAGGCGGACGCGGGATGGAAGTTATCCATGACGAAGAAATGCTCAAACATTATATGGCTGCAGCCGTAGATATTTCACCAGAACGGCCTATTTTAATTGACAAGTTCCTTGAAAATGCGATTGAAGCTGAAGCAGACGCGATCTCAGACGGAACTAATGCATTTGTTCCGGCTGTTATGGAACATATTGAGCTCGCTGGTATACATTCAGGTGACTCTGCCTGCGTAATCCCGCCTGTCAGTATTTCTCCCAAACACATTGAAACTATCTGTGAATACACACGCAAAATCGCTATTGAGTTAAATGTCATCGGGCTTATGAATATCCAGTATGCTATTGCCAATGACACAGTTTATATTCTGGAGGCAAATCCAAGAGCATCGCGTACAGTACCGATAGTTTCAAAAGTCTGCAATATCTCCATGGCGCGACTCGCAACCCAGATCATGCTGGGTCAAACCATTTCAGGCCTCGGTCTTAAACAAAAACAGATTAATCATTTCGGAGTAAAAGAAGCAGTCTTCCCCTTCAATATGTTTCCTGAAGTGGACCCGCTTCTCGGCCCTGAGATGCGGTCAACAGGAGAAGTTCTGGGGCTTGCGGATTCTTTTGGCCTGGCATTCTTCAAATCCCAGGAAGCAACTCAGTCATTGCTTCCAATTGAAGGAACCGTTCTGTTTACTATAGCTGAAAAGGACAAGTCAAGTTCGCTGGAAGCTGCAAGACTTTTCAAGGAGCTTGGATTTAAAATACTGGCAACAAAAGGCACGCATCAATTTTTTACAGAACACAACATAACTTCAACGCCTATCCCTAAACTTGGATACGGAAGGCCTAATCTTGTTGATGCAATTAAAAATGGAGAAATTCATCTGGTAATAAATACACCGAGCGGGAAAAAGAGCAAGACAGACAGTTCCTATATCCGTAAAGCAGCTATTAATTATAAAATCCTGAATATTACAACAATAGCCGCCGCTCTTGCTGCTGCAAAAGGAATTGCTGCTCGAAAGAAAGGACAGTATAAGGTCAAGTCCCTGCAAAGTTATCACGCAGATATTTTGTAAACGCTCACAGGTTGCATTTATGCCATACGGGGTTGTTTTGAAAGATGAACGTCCAACATCGAACATTCAACATCGAATTTTGAATAATGTATTCTGCCAATTTATAAACTGGCAGAGCGACCCGCCCGCCTCGCCTGAGCGAGACAACAAAAGGACGAAGAGCATTGAGTACGGCTCGCGATGGCGGGCAGGAGCGATTTCATCATTCGATGTTCAATGTTCAACGTTCGATGTTCGATGTTCATTTTTTCCAGTCCCCCCTGGGCAAAAATGACTTAGCGCTTATGTCGCCGTGCCCCTATCTCTACCTGCCTGTTGTCAAACTCCAGGTAGCTTCATAAAATTCAGCCGCCGAAGCATTTGTTTGCATATCCGTCGACATTGGAATAGTTTCTGGAGAAGATCCTTCAAAAGCAGAGACAACCGATACTCCCCGTGTCATCGTTGCCAGTGCCTTCATGCTTCCCCTGTATTTTCCTAATCCCTGGCCGATACTTTCCATTTCAACCTTGCCAAGTGGGACTTCACTTGCATAGACGACTATTTGATCTTCACCATATGGAGCTGTAACTTCCAGCTCAAAAAGATCACCATCCGGAATCTTGTATACTTTTCCTGCCTGAAAAAAATCGTTGGTACGATATTCATTTGGCAAAAGCTGTATAATATCTCCGCCGGACATTATATCAACAATCATGGCATAAAAATCTTTGTTACCCTGGATATAAATCTCTATATTTTCTCCATCCCTGTAATGTTTTTTAGATGTCCACACCTTAACAGTCAGCAGAGCATTTTTATCTCTCACAATGTCTTTATCTGCTTGCTGAACTTTCGGCTTGAGTACATATTCGACCTCTGCCTTGATCCAGACATGATACCGAGTATTATCTACCACGCCATGGTCTTTCTGTTCTAAAATAGTTACAGCCCCCTCCGCAGCAGCCGTTATCTCATCTGATTTTAAAACAAAATCCTCTACCTTTGTCTTTGATTGAATATATGTCTTGGCCATTTCAACTGCCTGCCTTTTGGCATTGGCAAAGGCTACCTTCCGTACCGCGTTAAGCGTCATATCTTCTGAAAGATAAGCAAAGCCGTCCACAGACTGAATGCAGGAGCGCTTTTCTTTGTCAGGAGTTATCTGGGTTGGCTGTCCATTCTGGCTGCCGGCTGTCTGGGGAATAACTAACATTAAATTAAATGCCAAAAATGCCAGCCAGATTCGACTATTAATTAAGACTGATTTATAATTCCCCATAATAACCTCCTGTTTAATATTATTCTGAGACCTTTGAAAAATGCTCAATTTTGTTCAAGGTCAAGGAAGGCGAAAATTTTAACCACAGGAATACATTGAGTATTTTGAGGATAGCGCTAAAGCTTCACTGCGTGCCAAAATTTGAGCCTGACACCGAGATTGGGCAAAAGGGGGTGTTTTTCAAAGGTCTCATTTCTTCTCAACTTAACGGCGCTATATATTCTGTTAATCTGTTTGATGTCTTCCGCAAATTATAGCTCAGCAAACGCGCAATGCCCTTTAGAAGTTTTATACCTATTTTTGAATGCCTTTCTAAAATCATATCAAAAGCGCTTTTCGATAATATATACAATGTGGTTTTTTCCTTAGCCCTGGCAGTAGCTGAACGCGGATAGTCGTCTATAACAGACATCTCACCGATTGACTGTCCCCTGTATAATGTCGCAATAAGAACTTCGCTGCCTGATTTTGATTTTTTGATAACTTCCAGTGCGCCTTCAACGATAAAACATATATAGTTGCCCTTATCAGATTCGTTGAAGAGAATTTCTCCATCATCCAGCTCAACAATATTCATATGTTTTGCAACGACTCTTAATTCTTCTCCATTTATTCTATCAAAAATAGGAACATTCACAAAAAAATCTATAATAGCTTTTGACATGCTTTCTTCCACCATATCTTTAACCCCACAGCTACACAGCCTCCATAGTTGACGGCGGCTTTTTAGTAATATTATAAGTTGTGCTGACAACGCCCTGGACTTCTTTTGTAATGCGGTCGGCAAGATAAAACAGGGTTTCATAATCAATTCTCATTGGTGTCGCTGTTCGCGCATCAGTGCTTTCCCAGCTTCTTATTTCAATCTGCCTTCCGAATTCTCTCATGTTGTTTCGCATACCAGTCGCTCGATCCCTGTGCAAAATAGCCATATTCTGAAATGAGTCCACATTTCCAAGCACCTCTTCCATAATAACAGTCGCATGCCTAACGATCTCAATATCTTCAGGCGTAACAGCGCCAATAACCCTTGCAGCAAGCGCAGGCCCTGGAAAAGGTTGTCTGTTAAAAATTATTTCAGGAAGTCCGAGTCCTTCAGCTACTTTTCTTACACCATCTTTGCGAAGTTGTAATAATGGCTCAATTATTTTGTACCCGAATGCTTCCTGAGGATCAATACCCAATTGCTCAAAAACATTATGCTGCCTCTTGATACCCGCAACCGTCTCATCAACATCAGTTAATATAGTCCCCTGAAGAAGATACTTTGCCCCGCTGTTTTTAACAAGTCTCCCAAAAACATTTTTATAAAATGTTTGAGTAATTGCTTCTCTTTTTTTCTCTGGATCATCTATATCTCTCAATGCTGCGAAAAATTCCTCCCTTGCATCAATTATCTCTACATAAACGCCCATTTTATTAAAAATAGAAACTACTTCTTGAGGCTCATCCTTTCTCATCAAGCCATTATCTATAAAATAAGTTTTCAGCTTTTTATCCAGAGCCTTATGGCCAAGCAGTGTAACAGTTGAAGAATCAACACCGCCTGACAGAGCATTAATCGCTGTATCATCCCCCACGGCTTCAGATATCTCTGTTGTCTTATCTTTAATAAACTTTTCAACATCCAGTTCATTTGCTGTTATTTCAACGATAGGCACTATTTTTCCTCCCTATTCCTTACCGAGGATCTCTTTTATTTTTATAGACAGTTCACTCGCGCCAAATGGTTTCTGTATGAAGCCATCACAGCCACGGCTCAATATCTCATTCGCCCGGCCGTCTATACTGTACCCGCTTGAAAGGAGAACCTTTACTTTCGGATTGATCTCCTTTATGATGTCAAAAACCTCTCCTCCCCCCATAGTGGGCATAATCATGTCCAATAATACCATGTCGATCTCATCCCGATTTTTACTGAAAACTTCAACAGCTTCCTTTCCACCACCGGCTATTATAACTCTATAACCCATTGCTTCCAACAATTCCTGGTTTACTTCAAGAATAACTTTTTCATCATCCACCAGAAAGATGGTGCCGGTCCCTTTAATGATTTCTGCAGAAGCTATACCGACTTTTCGGGCCTCTTTTTCAGATGCAGGGATATAAATTCTGAAAGTTGCCCCTTTTCCTTTCTTAGATTCAACATCAATATATCCACCACAACCTTTTATTATACCATAGGAAGAGGACAGACCAAGCCCGGTACCTTGCCCCGGCTCTTTGGTCGTAAAAAAAGGTTCAAATATGCGTTCAGATGTTTTTTTGTCCATACCAATGCCCGTGTCTGTGACACTCAGCTCAACGTATTTGCCGGGCTTTGGATCATATAACTTTTCCTTCATGTCTTCGCTTGTTACATTTGCAGTTTTTATAATAAGATCTCCTCTATCAGACATTGCATCTGCAGCATTTATAAAAAGATTAAGCAAAACCTGCTCAATCTGTCCAGGATCCACCTCTATTGCCGATAAGTTGTTAGCGAGTTTTTTATGAATCGCAATTTCCTTTCTGGTTCGAGAAAAAGTGCTGGAAATTTCCCCTATTAAGTGGTTAAGGTCAATGGGTCTTACCTCATATCTAGATTCTCTCACATATCCAAGCAGGTGGGAAGTTAGACGGGCAGCTCTAACAATCTGTTTTTCAATATTATCCAATCTTTCATAAAAGGGATGCTTGGAGTCAATATCTATTTGCATTAAGGAAATATTCCCCTGGATACCCATAAGAAGGTTGTTAAAGTCATGAGCAATGCCGCTGGCCATTTCTCCTATTGCACTTAGTTTTTCCGTTCGAATAATATTGGCCTGAGCTTCTTTAAGGTCTTGAAGGCTTTGGTCTAACTCTCCTATAAGTCTGATGTTCTCCAGGGTAATACCGATTTGATTGGCAATAGCGGATAATAGAAACAGATCTTTTTCTGAAAAGCCTTTACCTTGCTTTTTATTTATAACCTCGATAGCTCCAACGCTCTGCCCTTCGATTCTGACAGGAACGCAGGCCACATGTTTTATATTTTCCCCTAAAAAATTATATACTTCCCTGGAAAATCTTTTGTCGGAACTAAGGTCATCTACTAAAAATATTTCATTATGCTTTATAACCCATCCCGCGATATTTTCTGTTGACACATGCATTTGAGAAATTTCTTCATGATCCGTATAAAAGTTTACTATTAATTTATCCGTTTTTCCATCACAAAGATAAAGAGCGCTTGCCTTTGAATTAACTATTGTATTGCAGAGAACCATTACATTAGATAGAAGATCATAAACGTTGAGAGCTGAGTTTATAATGGAAGGGATTTCAATGAGAGCAAATTCAGAAAGGGATGACCCAATATGCTTACTTCTATCTTCTCTCTGTTTTTTTAATGCCTCTTCTATTTGCTCTGGTGTAACAGCTCCCATTTCTATAAGTATTTTGCCTATTCTGTAGTCTTTCCATTTTGTTTTGGCCATACTTAGGCTTAAAAATATCGACGGCAAGATCCTCGGCGATCCAAACTTAAATTCGCCCAATTCTCTCTGCCTTTTTAAAGCTTCATCTATCTGCTCCTCTTTTGCGTAGCCAAGTTTTACAAGGAACTTCCCCAGTGGTATCATAATTTCTTCTCCAAAATTTCCCTTAATTTTCCTGATAACTCATTTATGCTGAAAGGCTTCCGGATAAACCCGTTGCAGCCACGCTGTAATATATCGGCCGCCTGACCGTCTATACTGTGAGACCTTTGCAGAACGCGACATTTTTTTGTCAGGCAAGGAAGGCAAAAATTTTAACCGGAGGAATACATTGAGTATTTCGAGGATTAAAATTTGAAGCCTGACGCCGCATCACGGAAAAATGGCAGTTATTCAAAGGTCT
>VMSQ01000230.1 GCA_013792055.1 Desulfobacteraceae bacterium | reverse complement strand
TTTCATAACAGGAATAAAAGAAAGATATTATTTTAAGAAAAAAAGCTGTGAGGTTCCTGAATCAAAAAGTCTGGCTCCGACATCTGATACAATAATTTCATCAGTGTGTGAACATTATGGTGTGTCGTTTAATGAATTGTTGATAACAAGGCGCGGGATTTTTAATGAGCCGCGCAATATCGCTGTTTATCTATTACGTCAAATACGGGGCGAAAAACTTAACAACATAGGTGAACTGTTTAATATCAAAGCATACAGCACAGTAAGCAGCATATTACGAAGAGTTTCGAGTCTTAAAAAATATGACAAAAAAATTAAAAAACGGATAGAGAAAATTCAAGATAGTATTAATAAGGGTCAAAGGCAGACTTGATCCCTTTTTCCTTTTTTGCTTTTTTCTGAAGGCCATCTGTAAAGGCAGATACTATCCGAGAACAGTAGCAGGAATGGGTACTTATGAATGATCGGGATATCTTTTATGACACGGCCAAGTTGTCACGCCCTGAGCAGGAGATCGTGCTGCGGAAGGCGCATTCCATCTGCGAGAGATGGTGGTTTGATAAGCTGGATTGCTTGGAAAGCTTTGCAAGGCAGCAGGTGAAAGGCATCTCATTCGAGGACGCCATGGGCCACTTTGTCGAAGGTGCATTAATGAATGTCATCCACCGGCGACAAATACTCCCGTTGGATGAACGTCATTTGGAAGTTGGTTTTCGTTCGATGGAGTTACCTGTGGACTACTTCCTCTGGATTATCGTCCCACTAAAGCGTGCAGACGAAATCGTTATCGGAATGCCCCAACTGTTGTGATGGGGCCATTGGAAAAGCCATGAGTTTGAAGAAATATGCGTGAATCTATGGTGTCACCTTGAATTGTGAGTTGCACTCTTCTTTATGCATTATTCAGAGGACTTGCGGGACAAAAAACATAGGGATCGCGTCTACACTCTTGACAATAAAGGATGAGCGGACTTGCGACGTTATTAGTTTATAAGTTGACGTGATAATTGAACTGAAGAACGTAGTTGGCCCCAGTTAAATAAAAGCAAACATGATTTCACCCCAGTACCATCTGCCGGAGCTACGGGTCAGGGCAGGCTATGTTGAATAATTGTAAGGATAAAGGGCGCAAAGGTCGGCACTTTTCACAACAAAAGGGAATATTGTCTGAAACATGAATGAGCAAATAAATAAAGGCGAGATACTCATATACCAGACGGAAGACGGACAAACGTCTTTAGAAGTTAACCTGGTTGAGGATACTGTCTGGCTGGATACCCATCAGATGGCGAATCTTTTTCAACGAGACAGAACCGTTGTTGTCAGGCACATAAGGAATATCTATAAAACAGATAAATTGTTGCCAGATTCAACCTGTGCAAAAATTGCACAGGTTGCTAAGGACGGTAAAAAAAGGGGGATGGATTTCTATAATCTGGACATGATTATTTCCGTCGGATACCGTGTCAATTCATTACGCGGCACCCAGTTCCGTATATCTGGGCAAATAAAATATTAAAAGACTACCTTGTCAAAGGTTACGCTCTAAATGAAAAGAGATTGCAGTCACAGATTGAGAAAAAGGCCTTCTTGCTTTGACAATACCGGATAAACCGAGAAGCCTTCACCAAAAGTACATTCTTACAGAAGCAGGTTTGTAGAACTCTTTGCACAAAAAATAAAAACGCCTGGCAAAAAGAGCGATTTGAATATGGGACATAATACTCGGACGGCCTCTTAGGGCGAACTATCAGGATTTCTATAGCTATCATAACAACAGGTATTGTTCAGAGGCGAATCTATGGACTACGAAGTGATCATTGTTGGCGCAGGGCCTGCCGGTATCTTCGCGGCACTATCCTTGGCGGAACTTGGCATTGAGTCTGTTCTCTTGCTGGAGCAGGGGAAGGACCTGAACCAGCGCAGCCGCAAGAAGGCTGAAGACATGCTCTGCGGTTGGGGCGGAGCCGGCGCGTACAGCGACGGCAAGTTGACGCTTTCCCCCGAAGTAGGCGGATTCCTGGGGGAATTCATTGACCAAGAGTCTCTTCACCGGCTTCTCAGCAAGGCTGATGGAATTTATGTCGCTCATGGAGCGCCAGGCCATGTCTATGGCGAGATGTCTCCAGAATTGGAAGCTTTTGCCCGCCGGGCCAGCGTTGCCGAGCTTGAGTTGATCCCCACGCGTATCAGACACATCGGAACCGAAAACTGCCAGGCTGTCCTGGACCGTCTGAGACACTCCCTTGCGGGTCGAGTCGAAGTGCGCACCGGTTGCCGGGTCCAAAACCTTTTGTCAGAAAATGGCAAGGCTCGCGGGGTGAGACTGGCCGACGGGCAGACCATTACCAGTCAGTTTGTTGTGGCCGCTCCAGGCCGATCAGGGGCAAGCTGGATGAAGAAGGAGGCGGAGTCCCTGGGTCTTAAAACCAAGTCCAACCCCGTGGATATCGGCGTCCGTGTTGAACTGCCGGCCGTTGTACTCAGGGAAATGACGGATATCAGCTTTGAAGCAAAACTCATACACTACTCCAAGACATTCGGCGACAGGGTGCGCACTTTCTGCATGAATCCCTATGGAGAGGTCGTCGCGGAAGAGTCCGCCGGAATCGCCACCGTGAACGGTCACAGCTATGCCAAAGAAAGGAGCGAGAACACCAACTTTGCAGTCTTGGTGAGTAGCGCGTTCACTGAGCCGTTTGACGATCCCATTGCCTACGGGCTTTACATTGCGAGGCTGGCGAATCTTCTCGGCGGAGGCGTGATCGTTCAGAGGCTGTGCGATTTGCTGGCAGGTCGACGCAGTACGAAGGCACGTCTTGACCGCTGTCTTACCCGGCCAACTCTCGCCAAGGCTACACCGGGAGACTTAAGCTTTGTGTTTCCCTACCGGCACCTCGTGACCATTATCGAAATGCTTCAAGCCCTTGATAAATTAGCCCCCGGGGTATACGGACGCCACACGCTTCTTTACGGCGTGGAAGTCAAGCTTTACTCCAACCGCCTTGATGTAACGGCGGAAATGCAAACCGAGGTGACCAACCTGTTTGCCATTGGGGATGGGGCTGGTATTACGCGGGGTCTGCTTCAGGCCTCAACAAGCGGGATCATTGCCGGCAGAGCTATCGCAGAGCGGCTAAAAGGTAGAGAATAAACAGAGCCAGGGGGAAAATAGGGAACGTTTGCACTTTTTGACAAAAATGTTTAGGAAATCCGGGACAGCGCTTTTGCGTAACAAGAATTGGAGCGACTTGCGGGACGTACATTTGTTTATAAGTTGACGCGGTAATTGAACTGAAGAAGGTAGTTGACCCCAGTTAAATAAAAGTAAACATGATTTCACCCCAGTACCATCTGCCGGAGCTACGGGTCAGGCAGGGCAGGCTATGTTGGGGCGTAAAGGTCTGCGCTTTTTACAATAGGAAATATATGTGGTGGGAGTGGATAATATAAAATTGCAAGTAGATGATCCGGCCTTGGATTTTTCTAAGGCAAGGGACCTGGCGAAGGGAAAAGCCGGAGAACGCTGTAATGATCCAATGTTGCTGTCCTGGCACAATGGGAAAACCGGTGAGTTTTATCCCAGGTTCGAGTGCGGCAGCGGAGACAAGCCGCCGTGGATTGTGTTTGCAGAGGCCAGGGGTGGAAATTTAACTATCGACATTAATGACGGGGAGTATATTTTCATCTACCTTAAGCTGTAAGGGATTGCTTGCTCATTAGTTTATAAGAAGGGCAAGGGGTCTACGTTTGACCCTTGTGGATTCTCATTTATTGAAAAAGGAAGTATTTACTCCAAACTCAACCTTAAAATCCGTTGCTTTCACAACCGCCTTTACGGTTCTTTTATCTTTTATGGCTCTTCTGACTTTTTAGTACAATGAAACAGGTATAAGTACTTGTAAAGCTATTACAAATGCTCTTTGAAAATTGACACGTTTTCTAATCTCGGATAGAGAGGCATAATGAAAACGAAAAAGACGTTCCGAGACTTGTATACATTTCCGGGATTCCGTGCCCGTGCCACGCTTAAGCCACAACCGGAAGATCCTGGCGGATGCATTGTAACCCTTGAGCGCCGCCAAAAAAAACGGTTTGTTCCGGCTGCGGTACAACGGCATCAAGCTATCGGGACCGGCGAACGCATAGGGTGCGAGACCTGGATGCCGGAACAACCCGCATCTATCTTGCGTTCGAGTATCGCCGGGTTGCCTGCCCGCATTGCAAAGCCGTGAAGCGCGAGACTCTTTCCATGCTGGCCAAGTCGGCCCGGTTCACGCAACGGTTCGAAGACCGCATTGGACAGCTCTGTCGCGAGATGAGCATCAAACGCGTTGCGGAGCTCAATAACCTGAGTTGGGATCAGGTGTGTCGCATGGAGAAATGCTACATGCGCCGCCTGCTGGAACAGCATCCACCTCCTCAGCAGCTTCGGACCATTGGCGTCGATGAAATATCCATTCGTAAGGGCCACGTCTATGCCGTCGTTGTCGCCGATCTTGACCAGAGACGACCGATCTGGCTGGGCGGACAGGGCCGCACCGAAAAGGATTTAGAGCTGTTCTTCAACGCCATGGGGCCTGAGCGCTGCAAGACCATCAAACTGGCGGTCATGGATATGTGGAAGCCATTTCGCAAAGCAACGCTGAACAATGCTCCCAACGTACAGATTGTCTATGACAAGTTTCACATCATGCGTCATCTGGCCGATGCCATGGATCAGGTCAGGCGTAGCGAGTACAAACGTGTCAATGAGAAAGAACGTCGATTCATCAAGGGACAGCGCTATACGCTGCTGTCCCATAAATCCAATCTGGATATGGAAGGCCGGCGGGCCTTGCATATGCTGTTAAAAGCAAACAAACGGCTTCATAAAGCCTATCTGCTGAAAGAATCGTTCGGGCAGCTCTGGGATTATAACAACCCAACCTGGGCCCGAAAGTTCTTTGAAAGCTGGAAAGGCCAGTTGCGCTGGCAGCGGCTTAAACCCTTTGAGAAGTTTGCTGCTCTAATTGAGCGCCACTGGGAAGGAATCGTCAGTTACTGCCATCCTGATCACAAGGTCTCCCTTGGATTCATGGAAGGCTTGAATAACAAGATTCGTGTCATCCAACGCAGAGCGTATGGCATTAAGGATCAGGAGTATCTGATGCTCAAAGTCATAACCTCATTTATCAAAGAACCAAAAGAGACTTGATGCACAACAAACCCAGAAGACCCTCTTTTATTAAATCAACAATGCCGTATTTAGCCATTGTATTTGAGGTACGCGACAGGTTGCAATGTGCATCTAAGTTCCAATGCCTCCTGCCTGCCTCACAACATTTTGAATATCTTAAGATCACAAAATGTGTCCTTAAAGCTTGGTTTTCTTTGGCTTACCGTATGAACTGCGCTTTTCTTTTGCGGTAAAGCCGATCTCCCCTGTTAAATGGTCGCAGTAGCGAATTGAACGGGGTAAATCTTTTTTGGCTTATTTTCAATATTTAATAACTGGTCTAACGTTTCAAAAACGATCTGAAACCTTTCATCCGTTATTTGTTTTAACTCTTCAAGTTCTTTTCGAAGTTCTTCATTGTCAAGAACCAGTTGCCTGAGCCTTGTAAAAACCCGCATTATCTGAATATTGACATGAATGGCTCGTTCGCTTCTTAACACACTGGACAGCATTGCCACTCCTTGTTCAGTAAAGATGTGCGGTAGCGCTGAAGAATGTTTCAGCCTGTCTAACCGGTCACAATTTGTGACCAGTTCCTGTTTTTCCTCTTTGGCCAGTCTGAACATGAAATCCGGCGGAAACCTCTGTTCATTTCTGGTAACGGCCTGATTTAAAGCCTTAGTAGTAACCCCACAGAAAGGAAGCGGTCTGTACCAGGCAGGAAGATCTTCGGGAAGACCTGTTTTGTATTTTTCTGATTGGATTTCAACGCCGGTAAGGGTTGTGCCGACCTTTTTTGCTTCAATTACCCCTGCGGCCTGGCCATCCACATACAGCAAATAATCAGCATAACCGTGACCGGATTTTAGCGGAAACTCACGTATAGCTATGCCTTTATTTGCACGGATGTTGGCTGTCTTTAGATCCTGGACATCCCAGCCAGACCAATCAAGCATCTTGTCGATGGTTTCCCGTGCTTCCTGTTCAGGGGTCTTTGTCATACTGATTCTTACACAACTAATATTTTAAAATTTAATAGTAAATAATAGTTTTTATAACCTTATGATTATACAAGTATTTCAAAAGAAGTAAAGCTAAAATCATCTTGATTTATTATATAAGAATAAATAAGTATAAATTAAAATAAAAGACTTAATTTGTCTTTTTTGTAAAAAATCATTATTGTAATAAATAAATTAGGGTAGAGAATAAGGGGTGCAACGTGCTAGTATCTCAAGGAATTCTATCAGGTCTCTTTGGAGGTATCCTGATGGGTGCGGTTTCTGAAGCGTTTTATCGGTTTGGGATTTTCAATTCGTCCATCTTCATTATTGACGGGTCATTTGTGACGCGTTTTATAAAAAGACGTGCCGATAAAATAAACACCTATTTCTTTGGAATTCCCATACACCTGATGACGAGCACTGCCTTTGGCGTTACTTACATGGGCGGAACACATATCCTGAAACTTGATTCTCATTCAACATGGATTCTATGGACTTACGTCACAGTTCTCTGGATTTCCATGCTATTTGTCGCACTACCTGTAGCCGGGCAGGGATTCCTTGGGAAAAAAGGTGGCCAATTCGCCTGGGTTGAACAACTTATCCTGCATATAGTATACGGGATTGGACTGAGGTTATCCCACGCCCTAATCTAAGGAAGAAAGACGTGGAAAGACGTAGTTGCCAAGCTTGAATAATCAGGAATTTCCGTTAAGCCTATGGTTTTATGCGTTTTTTTCAATTGGCATCTTCGCTGTAGTCAAAACAATAAGCCATGTGATTCCAATCTGTTACAATATCACCCAAACCTTGAAAGGTAGCTTGACCACTACTCAATGTTTTTAGTAAATTTACTCAGAGTATTGAGCAAATTGTTAACCTTTTGATAATACATAAATTTATACGATTTTCGAAAGGCGTGGGATCGAATAGATAGAAGGTTTTGTGAGAGATAGGTGCCCTATATATTGTGCGAAGCTTGTTGCAAGGAGCTCCAAATCATCAATTTCTTGACATCAAGACTTACTTTTCATTATTGAAATGCGCTGATATTTTTTTGATAGCGGGTAGTTACTTGGGATTTAGTTCGTCGATCGTTATTCAATATCCATTTTCTTCCCAATTCTGTAAGCGTCCACAATACTGATAATCCAGCAGAGAGCTATTACTAAAAGGGCGAGATTTAAAATAAGGCTGTCATTAGTGGTTGTCGCCTGAACGGCTGCTTTTGAAATCGTACTCATGTCAATGACGCCTTCTATTGACCCAATCTTTTCTACAATGATAAGGGCTTGCTGGACTTCTTTCATTATAATTAACACAAGAGCGGCTAAAGTTATCAGCACAAAAGCAATACCGCTTTTATAATGCCTCAAAACAATCTGACCGACCCCCGGGAACACCAGACCCGATAGAAGTGCTCCTTTTATAGATTTTTTCATAATGCTTTTCCTTGAACTACATTACAGCATATTGTTTTGGCATAATCCCGCTTTGAGTTCCTTCACGGACAGGCCTACCCCCAGCATTTAAACGGTTTCGCTTTCGCAGTCGGATGGCGGCCGGGGTCACTTCCACCAGTTCATCATCGTTGATAAAGGCAATGCAGTCTTCGAGGCTCAGGCGATGCGGCGGGGTGAGCGTGACGCTTTCATCCGTACCCGAGGCCCGCATGTTGGTTAATTGCTTGCCCTTGGACGGGTTCACCACCAGGTCGCCGGTCCGGCAATGCTCACCGATGATCTGGCCGCTGTAGACCTTGACCCCTGGGCCAAGAAAGAGACTACCCCGATCCTGCAGGTTGAATAGGGCATAGGCCACAGTAGTGCAGGCATCTTTAACCACAAGAGCGCCTCTGCTGCGATTTAACATTTCGCCGGCAAAGGGACCGTAGCTGGAAAAAACATAGTTCATCACGCCCATCCCCTTGGTATCGGTGAGAAATTCACTGCGGAACCCGATAAGCCCGCGGGTTGGAACCTTGTAGACCAGCCGGATCATTGCATTGCGGCGGCTCATCTCCAGCATCTGCCCTTTCAATCCGCCCAGTTTTTCAATGATTGTTCCCTGGTATTGTTCCTCGACATCAATGGTCAATTCCTCGTAAGGCTCCTGCAGTTGTCCTCCTTCTTCCTTCATGATGACCTGGGGCCGGGTTACCTGGAATTCGTATCCCTCGCGCCGCATCTTTTCAATAAGGATAGAAAGGTGCAGCTCCCCGCGACCGGAAACCTTAAAACCGGCTCCGGCTCCCAGCGATTCCACGGTGAGGGCGACGTCAGACAGAGTTTCACGGTACAGACGTTCCTCAAGGTGGCTGGAGGTAACGAATTTGCCCTCCAGTCCTGCAAATGGAGAATTGTTGGGGATGAAACGCATTGCCACGGTAGGCGGATCTATATTGATGATCGGCAGAGGTCGGGGATCATCCGGATCGGTGAAGGTAACGCCCACGTTGATGTCGTTCATGCCGGCCACGGCAACAATTTCCCCGGCGCTGGCTGTCTCAATCGGTACTTTCCTGTCCCCCTCGAACCGGAATATCTTGGTAATACGGGCGGGTTCCAGGCTGCCGTCCCGCTTTGCCACAACAATATTTTGATTAATATTTATGGATCCGTTTACTACCTTGCCGATGCCGAGCTTGCCCAGATAAGGAGAATAATCTATGGTATTGACCTGGAGCTGGAGCAAGGCATGCGGGTCACCGGATGGCGGTGGGATATGTGCGATGATTTTTTCAAAAAGCGGCACCATGGAAGCACCTTCAATGGGATCGTCCGGATCGTTGATGGCATGCCCGGCCTTGGCCGAAGCAAAGATTACTGGAAAATCGAGCAGTTTGTCCGGAGCCTCCAGCTTAACGAAAAGATCAAATACCTGGTCCACGGCCCATTGCGGCCGGGCTGCCGGTTTGTCAATTTTGTTGATTACCACCAGTACTGGAAGCTGGATAGCCAGAGCCTTTTTCAGCACGAAATAGGTTTGTGGCATGGGGCCTTCCTGGGCATCCACCAGCAGCAGGCAACCGTCAGCCATGCGCAGCACGCGTTCAACCTGGCCTCCGAAATCGGCATGGCCCGGTGTATCGATGATATTGATCACATAATCCAGGTACCTGAAAGAACCATTCTTGGAGGTTATAGTAATGCCGCGTTCCCGCTCAAGGTCCATTGAATCCATGAGCCGTTCGGTCATAGCCTCGTTGTCGCGAAACATTCCGCTTTGCCTAAATAACTGGTCAACAAGAGTGGTTTTGCCATGATCGACGTGTGCTATAATCGCTATGTTTCTAATAAATTTCTTGTCCATAATTTCACTGTATTGGTCTGTATTTTTTATGAATAACTCATAACATACTGTTTGTCACGGAGAATCCGCATTGCAAGCATATTCCCTGCTTTCTATTCAGAGCATAAACATATCTTCGTCGACAACCAGTCGTGCCAATGCAATTTTATAAGGATTGCCTGAAGCAAGGAAGACGCTATTGATCGATGAAAATTTAATAGCAGGGTGTTCTACTGTGTACGGGAAAGTCCTACCATGATGTTAACTATTCAATTCAATGCTATTAAAATAACCCTTTTATTTACAATAGCAACATATTTTTTTTATCTGTAAAACCCTTTGACCTGAAAGCTCTTTTATATGATAATATAAAATATATATTGTCCTTTGGGAAGATTTTTTTGAAATGATAATAATCACTCCAGCAATTAAAATTAAAGAAGATGAAATCAAATTTGATTTCATACGGTCATCCGGTCCTGGCGGGCAAAACGTCAATAAAGTATCAACCGCGGTTCAGCTTCGTTTTGACGTGAAAAATTCACCTGCTCTTTCCGATGATATTAGATTCCGGCTGGTTCGCCTTGCCGGCAAAAGAATTACAGAAGACGGAATTCTTATAATAAAGGCAAAAAATTTCCGAACACAAAAGCAGAACCGTAAAAATGCTGTTAATCGTCTGATAAAACTAATACAAAAAGCAGCTGAAAAGCCTAAAACACGAATTAAGACTAAACCTTCTCTTGCATCAAAAAAACGTGTCATTGAAGCTAAAAAGCATCGGGCCGGAATTAAGAAGATGAGGCGCTCCGTTTCCACCAACGAAGGCTAACCATTTGTATATAATACATAAAATAAGAGGTTAAATTTGCTGCCGCAGGAATATTACAGTTGCGTCATAGACCGCCTCAAAAACTGCTATCGATTCTATGATTATTTTATTGCAGCAGGGAATGAGCTTTTGGCTGAGGGATGCGACCCTTCCTTCCCAGCGATTGCTGCTCCTGTTGAACAGCTTGAAAGATTTACAGTTCAGAAAACCCTTCAGGTTCATCTCCCGATAGTTGGGGAAAAATCCAGATCCGTTCTTATGCCCATTGACTTTGAGATCTTTCTAGGAAATGAAAACCACCTTTTATATTCAGACAGGCAGACTCAAAAACAATATTTTATTCAGACAATTCCTGTTGCTAAATTTATTGAAAAAATCTTTCGTTCGCGCGGAATGCCTTACCTTCTTGACTATACACCTTCGGGCGGACACATCCTTTTTCAGAATATTCTGGGTTATCGTGCCACAAAAGAATTAATGAATATTGGATATCTTGAGAATGACCTCATAAAAGCCTGTAATTTTATTGATAAAAACGACATCCGTCGAAGGTTCGGAATATCCCTTGATGCAGCGCGTATTTTCAGCGGTCTTGGAAAAATTGCAGAATATATTGCGTTTTTAACATTAGAAGCCTTCAGGGAAAATGAATCAAAAGGACTTTATCCGGCAACTATTTCAGACAGCCTTGATAGATGTATAAATCTTGATAACACATGGAGCGAAGGCTCGCCTTTTATGCGTTCAATAAGAAGCCCATTCAGCCTGCACAAAAAGAATCATGAAAAGTACGGAAAATATTCACAACCTTCTCTTGTTGACGTGATTGGAACTTATTTTGACGGCATAAGAGCCGAAGAAGAAAGCAATATTGACTTTATACTTGACTGCATGTGGGATCTTGAAAAAGCTGCTTCGCATGCCCGGAGGTTTACAGGAGACATCCCATGTTCCAATGAAAACCTGATAGACTTTATTAATGAATACAGACGGTCGGATCTATATGCCTTTCATCAGGACTTTGAAAATCAACATGATATTCCAAGGGGAATGGCGCTGGAGTATGCCAATAGAGAGCCAAATATTCCGAAGTGGACAAGAAATATATTAAACTTTCCAAATCCATCGGCACTCCAGCCAAAAAATATTATCGGTTTTGTTTATGACTTCCTTATCAGGGCAAACTGGAAACCAAAACATATAGCAAACATTCTTCGTGATTTGTATCAGAATCCTTCATATAACTGGACTCAGGACTTTTTTAAATATCCTGCGGAAGAAAAGGCTAATTACTGGGCAAGAGTATATAGCGCCGTAGCTTTGTGGAGAACAGGAAAATTAAACATAGCTGTTAAATAAAAGCTAACACTTTAGTTTTATAAAACAAACCAGATAGGCATGAGCGGATATATTTCGAGAGCTTTGCATAACACCAGTATTGTCATTGCGAGCGAAGCGAAGCAATCTCACAACCTGTTGATAATCCACAAGATTGCCACGTCGATTTGCTCCTCGCAATGACCAGAATTGAGCAAAAATGGGGGTTGTGCAAAGGTCTCATTTCAAAGCGCTAACTTCTTACAATAAAAGGGGAATTATATATGATCATTGGAGCACCCAAGG
>VMSQ01000144.1 GCA_013792055.1 Desulfobacteraceae bacterium | reverse complement strand
CAGGTAATCGGGGCGAAAGTCGTGTCCCCACTGGGAGATACAATGGGCTTCATCTATCGCCACAAAACTGATCCTGGAGCTGGAAAGGGTATGCAGAAACTCCTTCTGGCGAAACCGTTACGGAGCGACATACAAAAGCTTTAACTCTCCTGCTTCAAGCCTATTAAGTACCTGTCTTTGTTCCGCCAGGGAAAGGGTGGAATTGATAAATGATGCGGCGATTCCTCTTTTTAGAAGGACATCCACCTGGTCCTTCATCAAGGCGATAAGGGGAGAAACCACAAGAGTCGTTCCCTCACGGATTAAGGCAGGAAGCTGGTAGCACAGAGATTTTCCCCCTCCGGTCGGCATAACCACCAGGGCATCTCTCCCCTCCAGCACCGCTCTGACCACTTCTTCCTGGCCGGGGCGGAATGAGGAGAGATTAAAATATCTTTTAAGTTCGCTTAACAGTTCCATGGGAGGGTAAAGACAAAAGTAACTACTCAGATTTAAGTTATTAATACTTGTGATTTATGGTTGACGGAAATAAAGTCTGCATATAGCTCGATTCGATAAAGGTTGCAAGATTAAAGGCATACTCCGAATGATCATCGTAGAAAATATCACAAAAAGCTTCAGCAACCGAAAACTCTTTGAAGGAGTCAGTTTTAAGATCAATTCCCGTCTATTCAGGCTCATGGCCGGTGAAGAATCTGTGTTCGCTGCAACTTAAATCTTGACATGCGCAACCTGTTGGGTTACATATCATATATATGATAAAATCATTCAAGCATAAAGGCTTAGAAAATTTTTTCTATACTGGCAGCAAAAAAGGAATTAGACCAGAACATGCTAACAGGCTTGAGAGGATTTTGGACCGGCTTAATGCTGCAAGCGATATAAAAGATATGAATTATCCAGGCTCTTTTCTTCACCAGCTGACCGGCAATAAAAAAGGCCTCCATGCAGTGAAGGTTTCAGGTAATTGGCGTATATTTTTTAAATTTATTGACGGCGACGCCTTCATTGTCGATTATGATGATTATCATTAGGAGATAAAGCAATGAGAAAAATGATTAGACGACCAACTCACCCCGGTAACATCATAAAAGAAGATTATTTGGTTCCATTGTCTGTTACCATAAAAGATATGGCAGAACTTCTTGGTGTTTCCAGAAAAACGTTATCAAAAATTATTAATGAAAGAGGCTCTATTACACCAGATATGGCTTTACGCTTATCCCGTGCGTTCGATACTACCCCTGATTTTTGGCTTAATTTGCAGAAAAATTATGATCTATGGCAGGCTGAAACGGCTTCAAAAGAATGGCAAAAGGTAAAACCAATTCCACCAAATATACTTCACTCTAACGCAACACTTAACAGCGAACCAAGCGCTTAACTCAGACGCCTAAAGCCGAGCGGTTTTGGGCGTTTTCAATCTTACAAGGCTCATATGTGTTGGGTGCTTTTATTTTGATATATTAGCAAAAGTTCACGTCCTTATCCGGGGAGGCCGTCACAGTCCAGCCGCTTTCTTCACGGCGGCTACGAAGGCTTGCGCCTCCTCGACTCGATCTCGCTGAACCTTGGTGGAGTATGCCAGGTCCGGCGACTCGAAAATGAGGGTGGCGGATGTCGTGCGCATGATACCGCCGTTTCTGCTCTCGCTCTTGGCAGTCGAGCCGAGGAGACCTCCTCCGATGGCCCCGAGGGGACCTGCGATAGCGCCGCCGAGCAGCGCGCCGCCGAGAATCCCTGCCCCTGAGGTATCGTATCCACTCCCGCCGTAGTCGCGCGAGCGGTTCCTGATGATGTCGGCTTTCGTGATCCCGTTCAGCGCCAGCACGCCGTCGGGCGTATGTAGCCCCTCTTCGTCCAGAGCGAGATCCATAAACTTGCGGTGCTGCACCATAACTTCCTCCCTGTAGCGGGCCTAACCCGCATTTATTTCCGTGCATTATTGCATGGACGTCCTTCATTCCCCTATCCGGAAAAATGCTTATATGCATCTTTCGCACATTTGGCACAAATAGCACCACCGGCTCCTGCTAATAGCTTTGCCTCATCTTCAGTCGCCCCACACATAAAGCAGCATATTTCAGGTCCTTCTCCTTTATCTAAATATTCTTTACTGCCGAATTCATGGGCCATCTTTAGAGATATTCCGCTGATAATGCTCAGAAACTTATTGATACAAAGTTGATCGTTATTACGCCGGCATTCATTTAACCCGGAAATCGCTATATTAACTGCGGCGTGAAAGTTTCCTATATTAACGAATGATTGGATTTTATCTGTATATGACTCAATATCCATTTTTTAATTACCCATATGACGCATAACCAAGCTGTGCGGCGTGAACGAAGCGCAGCGTAGTGAACGTCCGAACGAGCGCCTTGTTATGCGTTTTTACCACGCTGTTATACGATAGTTTCCATGTTTCCCCCTACCTTCAAAGGTACGTGGGATAGTTAATTTAAAGTCCTTAAGCCCTTTATTAATTTCTTTTTTCAATGACTTAAGCTTATCTTCATTAAGCATTGCGTAGTCAATTTCTTTTAATATTTCTATTTTTCTTTTTTTTCGACTGACCTTTCGTCTTTCTTCATTTTTAAGAAGTATTAGAAATATGATAATTGATCGTCTTGTGTATTTCGAAACAAGATACCTATCGGGGTCATGGGGAAGGGTTCCTCCCCCATGAACTAATTTACTTCTTTTGTTATAGAAGTCTTTTAGTTTCTCAAATGCTTCAATAGGATCTATATCGCAAAGGCCAAGTAAAAATGCGGCCCTATGCGATAGTTTATATTTAATATCTGATGGCCCTTCGTTAAACAGCGCCTCCATGCTTATCACGGCGCTTATAAATCCTTCGTTACTGTAAACAAATTTTTTCTCGGCTTCATAGAAGTAATCCAAAGCGATTTTTATAAATTCATTCTCAGAAACAACATCAATGTACTTATCGTGAAGCTTTCCAATGAACCCAATAAATTTATGTGCATAGTTTTCTATATCTGCGACTGCTTCATCGGGTATACTGGTGCTGATAGAAGTGGAGTAAAATGGTTTTGTCCCCAACTCATCTTTCGAATTTATACCCACGCCACCACCACCTTCTAAATCAGGTGCATTATTCGAAATTAGAGAGGAAATCCATAAGTATGGCGTAATTCTTTCTTCATTATGAAATGTATCTGTATCATCGCCTAAAAGGTAGGCATAAAGTTTATCGCCTTTTTTTTCCAGCAATAGCTCCCCTTTTTTCAACCACACTTTTCTTTTGAGTTTAACTTGGTGGGGGATAAGCCCCTTAATAACGAAGTTCCATTGAAAAAGTTGATTTTTCACTACTTGCTTTAATCCTAAATATTTTTATAGGTATCACACATGTACTTCATGCGCATAACCGGTTCAGCGGCGGCGCGTCAGCGCCGTCTGCTGCAACAGGTGTTAGACGCCGGGAACGCCGCTCTCCTTGCCGTCTCGGCAGCACCTGCTGAGTCAGGGTATAGCGAACCACGCCAAACACCATGACGATCCCTAAGGGCACTACGTAGATCGCGCTTTGTTGCCGCGTCGATGATGTACAGGTGGAAGGTTGACCGATCCTCCAGTAGATCAGCTATCTTCGCTGCGTGGTCACGCCCGAAGCGGGCCGTCATGCTGTACGCCCCCTGCTGGGCGCTCTGTCGGTGGAACCCGGGCTGGTAGAAAATACACACAAACCAATCAAATGGATCCTGAGGTGTGAACGCCGTGCGCATCGTCGGATCCCACTTGTTCGCGTCACCGCTCCCATCGAGGGTCGCCTCAGGACATTGTCTCCACTGAAGCGCGCCTCGCTGTTCGTACGCCCGTTTGTCGAAGGCCCAGAGTTCGCCGTCCTCCGAGTCATCAGTCTCGACCGCGAAGAATGCAGCAACCCATGGTGACGCAGTCCAGTCGAGTACACGAGTTGGGACGCCGTAATGACGCAGCACCAAGAGAGCACCCACATCCGACGATGCGGCCGCTTGCTCCCCCGGATCAGCGAAGAAGTGGGCCGTTGACCGAAAAATATCCACGGCAGATCGCTCCATGTCGAGTTTCTCCCCACGGGCAATCGAATGTAATGAATCCCGGTCGATTGAGGGCAGCAGCGAATCGTGCGGCCGCGACTGACCGCGGCACAGCCAGTTCTTTCCACGCAAATCAGCGAGCGCGCCGAAGATGTCCTCGACCGAGCTCAACCTTGTCGTTTCCCAACTCTTTGGCACTCGTACCTCTCGCGTCCACTCAGTGACGTCTAACCCTTAAACCCCGCAGTTAGCGCAATTTGCCTTTTATTAATAGGCGTTTAATGATGAAGCATGATCCAATGGTCAAAAAGGAGATATCATCATGCTTCATCGTTATATCAACCATTTTGTTGAATATTGTCAACTGGCAGATT
>VMSQ01000311.1 GCA_013792055.1 Desulfobacteraceae bacterium | reverse complement strand
TTTTAGATTACCTTGACCTGAAGGAAAAGCTGACTCTTGTTGTTCACGACTGGGGTGGGATAATCGGAATGGCTTATGCAATTAAATACCCGGAAAGAATTAAGCGAATAATCATAATGAACACCGCTGCTTTTTTTCCTCCGGGAAATAAAAAGCTGCCTCTCAGGCTAAGGATAATAAGGGATGTTTGCCCATTTGCACGCCTTGCAGTACTTGGTTTTAATCTATTTGCATATTCAGCTCTTTTCATGGCAACAAAAAAAGGGCTGTCAAAAGATGTAAAATCAGGTCTTATTGCCCCATACAACTCCTGGAAAAACAGGATAGCCACTCTAAAGTTTGTTCAGGATATTCCTTTAAGCGAAAAAGACCCAAGCTACAGCATTGTGAAACATGTTGATGAAAATCTCCATAAACTTTCAAATATTCCAATGATGATATTCTGGGGCAGCCATGACTTTGTGTTTGACCTTTCATATCTTTCTGAATGGCAGCTCCGCTTTCCGGATGCAGAGGTTCATACTTTTTCAAATGCAGGCCACTATGTTCTTGAAGACGAGCCGGATAAAATCATAATATTAGTCAAAAAATTCTTAGAAAATCATCCGATATAATATATGCATCAGTTTACGGTTAACAGTTTGCAGTTAACAGTTGATCAAAACATAAAAGTAATCAGACGTAGCATAATTCATTGGAAAAACTGTGAACTGTTAACCGACAACCGTAAACCCTAAACCCTGAACCGTGAACCCTAAACCGTGAACCCTGAATTATGAACCCTGAACCTGTGAACGCCAACAATATATTTAATGTTTCAATTCATCTGCGAAGGATGGCAGAAATCCATCCCCACAAAAGAGCTGTTGTCTATCCGGCAGGCCGGGATAAATACAAAAGGGTTGCATATTCCCATCTTACCTTCCAACAGCTTGATCAGGAATCCGACTATTATGCTTATGGGCTTGAAAAGGCAGGCATTAAACAGGGAACAAGAACTGTTTTAATGGTTAAGCCTAGCATTGAATTTTTTGCCCTGACATTTGCAATCTTCAAGGTTGGGGCTGTACCTGTTGTTGTTGATCCTGGCATGGGAATAAGCCGGATGCTGAGATGCCTTGAAGAAAGCCGTCCCAATGCTTTTATAGGCATACCAATAGCCCATGCTCTTAGAAAACTGCGGCCAAAATATTTCAAAACAGTAAAGACATGCATTACAATCGGCAGACGCTGGTTATGGGGAGGGCTTTCGCTTAAAGATATCCGTCTGACATCCAGTAAACCATATAACATCGCCAAAACCAGACAAAACGATATGGCAGCCATACTCTTTACCACAGGCAGCACAGGACCCGCTAAAGGCGTAGTATACACTCACGGCACATTTGACGCCCAGATAAAACACATAAAATCTCATTTTAATATAACTTCCGACGAAATAGATCTTCCGACATTCCCTCTTTTTGCCCTTTTCGACCAAGCTCTCGGGATGACAGCTATTATACCGGATATGGACCCCACAAAACCTGGATTTGTTAATCCTGAAAAAATCATAGAGCCCATTATGAATCAGGGGGTGACAAACATGTTTGCTTCCCCTGCCCTTCTTAATCGAGTCGGACGATACTGTGAAAACAAAGGAATAACTCTGCCCTCTTTAAAAAGGGTTATTTCAGCCGGCGCTCCGGTTTCTCCATCAAACATAGCAAGGTTTGCTTTAACTTTAAGTGATGGGGTCGAGATTCATACACCTTATGGCGCCACAGAAGCAATGCCGGTAATATCTATCGCAAGTAAAGAAATACTGTCTGAAACAGCAGAGCTAAGCAAAAAGGGGTTCGGCATATGCATAGGCCGCCCTGTTAACGGCTTAGAAGTACGCATAATTGAGATAAATGATAATCCGATTAATGAATGGTCTGATACACTCATTCTTAAGGACGGCGATATAGGTGAAATAACAGTGTCAGGAGCTCTTGTAACAAAAGAGTATTTCCGTAAACCAAAGGCAACTGCTCTTTCAAAAATAAAAGAGGGCAACAGGATATGGCACAGGATGGGAGATCTGGGCTGGATTGACAAAAAAGAGAGGATATGGTTCTGCGGCCGAAAAAATCAGCGGGTGATTACAAAAAACGGTCTGCTTTTCACAATACCCTGTGAGGCCATATTCAACAATCATCCCATGGTATTTCGAAGCGCCCTTGTCGGAGTCGGTTCTCCGCCAAACCAAAAGCCGGTAATATGTATTGAACTGGAACATGATAAAAAACAAAAAAGAAAAAAACTTATTAAAAAAGAGCTATTTGAACTTGCAAAAACCAGTGTCCTGACAAAGGACATTGAGACGATACTTTTCCGCAAAGCATTTCCAGTTGACATAAGACATAACTCAAAGATTTTTCGTGAAAAACTGGCGCTGTGGGCACAAAAGAAGGTAACTTAAAAAGAACGCATATACTTTTTCTCTCCCAAACGGATCATATTTTCCTGTTCTATACTTGATATGTCAGAATAACGAGACGATTCAAAATATCTCTTGAAAGTTCAATCAGCAGACTTCGATATCAAAACTTTTAAAGCAATTTCAAAATGACAGATTCAATATGGATATCAAAACATTATTAAATTTCTAAATATTACTGATAGATAGCAGAGATCAAAAGTCTGCGCATTACGGTGGAAATTGATGTGGTTCCCGTTCGCAGCAATAATATTACTAATATGTTTCAATTCAATAGAGTCCAAATGATTTAACTATCTTTAGTCAACGCAATAGTTAACAGATGAAAAGAAGGGATTTAAAGAATACTAACTGGATGGGAATAATGGATAAAGGTCGTGTTTGTTAGCATCAGATATTTTAAGTAACCTAATAATTTTGTTCTGTATTTTCTTAAAACTTTTGAGGGTAGTGTTTCTCATATCATATATTGACAACTTTAAGCCAATATACCTGGCACCTTGGGAATCATCTTGCAAGTGCCGATAATCCGAATATATCGATTTTAGATTTGGATCATCTTCTATTATTTTCTGTAATGTTGAATGAATTGTTATGTGTTGGTTTTTTTCTGCTAAATATGCATGAACGAAATGCAAGGCCATATAATAAACTATGGTCACACACCAATCAGTATAATCTGGGGGGTTGGGTTTAGATAAATGAGATAATACTTTGTAGTTTTGAGCAACAATCTGTAAATGTTTATTCTTATTTGGCATTAATCTATCGTTCAAAAAACAATATATTTTTATTTTTGATAAAAATATCAATATCTTTCTGGCTATGGAAATGATAAACAGAAAATTGAAACTGTTTATTTGGATACAAATCAAACATTCGCATTTCAACTCTATATATTTTTTCTCTGGTTTCAATATCTCTTTTATCAAGAATTGTTATGAAATGCTTAACATCGGGGGTAGATTCACAAACAATGGCCTTCACACTTGGCAATCCATGAATAATCTCTAAATACGTATATTCTGTTAAATCTAATAATTCTTCAGTATATCCTAATAACTCTACAGAGGAACCTGTTACTTCAACAAATGTTTCTGCGCTTTCAATTTCAGTCGGATAAACTACTTTATAATAATTATCCCAAACCTCATTTAACCATATTACATTTTCACAGTGAGCGGGTCCTGAATGACAATATTTTGTTATATTAGGTAATAACGTTTCTTTTCGTTTTTGCCCAACACTAAAATCCTGTTGCAAAAGCCTATTCTCTCGAATATTAGGGTTCCATTTGGTTTTAATAGATTCTGCCGAGTCCGAAGGATCATAACTTAAGGAATCCTTGCTTGACGTATCTACTTCCATCGCTGAAAGCATTTTATACACCTTATCTAAAGTATAGGGTTAATATATTTTCCAACTCGTCAGGTATAAACTTAAAGAATCGATCAATATCTTTCAATTCAAAACTTTTATCTTGAGCTTCTTGAACAGCAAATGTATTAATATCACTCAGTACCTGTAATACCGGAGTTGGCGGGTCACTGGCTAATACAACAGATTTAAGTCTTACCCATGAGTTTATTTCGAACTTTTCAAATTCATATTTTTTCAATGAATGTATCTCAAAAGAATTGGTCTTGTTAAAAGGTTTTTTTAGATATTTTTCTTTGCAAAACGTGTCCGCAATAAACTGTGCTGGTGTTTTTTTCTCAATTTTAGCAACTCTCTCAATAATAAAAGCTAATCTTTGTATCCTGATTTTATATGCCTTTTTATACGACCGAAAAAATTCTTTTACATAATTAGCGAAATCCAATGCATCTGGATCAGTGATCGGAGAAAAATCAGGATTAAGATAGATTAGATTAATCCTTTCAAGAGAAACTTCGAGTTTCCATGTTTTGTCCAGAGAACTTAGAATAAATCTTGGGATCTCTGCTGGAGCATTCTGAGGAATGGGCATACTAAACAACTCACCATCAAATTTTTTTCCAGACAGGTCCTGGAAAAGATTGAGAAGAGCCAACTTATCACTGAACGAAAACTCTGGCGTAAAAATAGAAGCCATTAGTTTAATTGGTGAAAATTCAATCATTTTAGTGAATCCTTTTCAATTCATCTTTTCTAATTTCTTGCTTTTTTGATAACACGTTACCCTATCTTTCGCAAGGCATTTGATAACCAAGCTTATTTCCCTCTCTTTTATCGATGATTCATTGCCTAAACCTTCAATTCCTGAATATTCAAGATTTATAATCGAAATCAATTGTTGTGTTTACTTGCCACTATGCAATTCAAGAATCCAATAATGTTCTTAGAGATTGCAGTTACATATCACAAATATTTAAACGTTTCAATTTGTTACGTCAATAGCAGCTATCTGTAACGCCCAGCATCACAGGCGCGAGGTAACGAGCGAGCGTCCTGTGATGCTGATGTTGGGCTATTTATCAATTTTGAAAAGTCCAGCGAAGATTTAATGACACTCTTTCTATCAGACTTTGCCAATTCTTGTAAACTCTTAGAGAAGCCTTCTTAACTTTTGGAGCTTTAGGTGTAACCTCTAGCTTCTTAACGGCAACCCACATGGCTTGGCCTACTTGCTGCGAAATAGGATATCTATCAAAGTACGGGATTTTGTCCGCATCAAAGAAGCCTACGGGTAAATTTCTCTTTCCAAATTCTAAATTAGCTCCCCAAAACACGCGTTCTCTCTCATGGCGTGGACTTATTGCAGTACTTAGATAATCCTGTTCAAATTCATTAAATGTTTCTTCAAACTGGTTAAAGAGTTCAAGAGAAACAATGGCAAAATCTAAGTCAGAATAATGACTAAAATCTCTACCATACTCAGGTGGTCGCGCCATCGAAAACCCAGTCCTCGCACTTCCCAGCAAAGAGATCTCTTTGGGATGAATTTCGAGCCTGGAACCAAGCCACCCCCGAAGATCTTCATATATTGCAGGGCATTTGCGGAAAGCGAAAGGGATACCTTCTGTTAGCCATAAACGGACAAATATTTCCCGACCACGACGTGACGACTGCGAAAGAATCTCTTTCAGTCTATCCGCATCAGGATGGTGATCCAACAAATCTCTTAGTTTGGAATCTACTTCGAAAGGGCGTGCTGTTGTCATATTCATAGGTTCCGTCATTTGAATGTTTTTGGTAAAGCTTCAATAAGTGCCTCGTCCTTCGCTCAATTTGGTGGAAGCGTAATTTAGGCGCAACCTTGGGCTCTGGATACTTTAGTCTTGCAACAAGCTCGGCAGCGTTCTCAATTGTAAGATTTTCATTCTGAATACCTATACGCTTGCATGCCTGAGAATAACCGTTCATGTGCCACCCGTAATATCCGATACAGAGATATACTATTGGTAAAATAGCTTTAGGAAAATATTCTGCCACTAAAGCTGCAAGCATAATTTCACGTGTTTTCCTGAGGATAGTGTTTTCATATCGGTTTGTGATGACTCGGACGATTTGCTGTTCAATCGTGCTGGCACCCTCACGGGAACGCCTAGTAGCTCTGCGCCATATTGCACGGCAAATAGCATGAGGATCATAACCTGAATGTCGTGCATGCCGATGATCCTCGCCTGAAATAAGAAGTCGTTGCACAATTAGTGGTGGCATTAGATCTGGTTCCCGCATGAGTTGATGCCACTCAGAGGAAAGGGCAGTTCTGACTAATTTCCATTCATCATATAAAATTAACCGCCCAATATTCCGAGTTATTTTTGATAACAAATTTTTCTCCTCTGAAAGCCCAACGGTGCTGCTATGTGGCGCGTCCTTACCAGCGGCTGGTTAGCGATTCAGTGAATACAGCCAAGATACACTTCGCCAAATAATTTCCGTGCCTTTCTACTTAACTCATCTGAGCAACACGGAGAAACGAAAAGGCCATAACCTTCAGTCTCGAATGAAGCCATATCAGGCATTTCATCTCCTTTAGGCTCGGGGTGTTTCAACATTGAATACCTTAATGAAGCCCAGAGTTCGTAACCAAGTTCGGCTTCGATGGGAGGATCAAATCCAGACTCATTTCCATAGGTCAACATTTTAGGGTATTCACTAATTTCTTCTCGAAGTCTGACCCCACATAGAGCTGCAACCAAGTCTGCAAGCTGAATTCCGTTGACCTCATGAGAACGACAGATATTAATAGAATCTACCTTCGAAACGTTTCTAATTTCATTATTGGAAATAATACCTTCATCAATATATATTTTCAGAGGATCATCCAAAATGGACTTCGATAACCCTGTGACTAAATATGAAAAATCATCCTTGATATTTAGGCGTGCAGTGTTCGATAAAACCATGGGGGACTTGGGTGGGGGACTTGGGGACGCCCTTTAGTTTTGCAGTTTTAGGCCTAATGGTCGATTAGTTTGTAGCCCTTTTCTTGTACTATTTTCTCTCCTCGCTTCACAGACAAACTTACCCCTGATAAGGAAAGATTTAATCGCCTTGATAATTCAGCCATGTTAATGCCAAGATCTCTTACTGCCCAATAGCATAATAAACTTCTTGCCTCAACCCGTTTGTGTTCTTTACCTGTAGCCCAGATATTAAATAGCTCAAGCTGCATTACTTCACACACCTTTGATGCAAGCTTGTCAAGATCATAGCCTTCGGCAGCCAACTTATACTTTTTCTCCATCTGTTCTTTAGATGCCGCTAACACCTGATCAACAAAATCACCATCACCAAGGATACGCTCATCTGATTTCTCGAATATCCTGGCCATGCGCTTTGCTTTGACTGCAGCCCAACCCCCGCTGCTCCGAATTAAACCACCACCGGTCAAATCACTGCGCTGCCCCTCGGAGATGCCCTTCTCAACAAAGGCCAAATACCTTCGACGCGCAATCGTTAACTTGTTATGGAAAAGCCTTAATACCCATTTAATATCCTGCCAGTCATTGGTTACTTTGCCCATAATTACACTGTGACCGGCAAATGAGTATTTGTTCAAGGCTTTAACATCTTTTACAATCCCTGCACGAAGCGGATTCAGGTGAATATATCGTAGCAACTCTAAAAGGTAGGTGTCTTCCTGGCATAAAATTGACTTATATCGATTTTGGAAAAGATGTCCGCTCCTGCTGTGACGTCTATTATGCGAAACCGCATATCCGGTCAACAGCCGCCGCATAACTGTAGCAATCGGAATATCACCGGTTTTTAGCAGTAAATGAAAATGATTGGGAATAAGCGCCCAGCCAAAACAACGCGTATTAGTTTCCTTAATGATTCCACCAAGCCGATTCAAAAAATTATTCCGATCAGTGTTATCCTTAAAGATATCAGAACGCTCAATCCCGCGTGCTATGATATGATGAAACGCCCCAGGCGCATCTATCCTCGATTTTCTTGGCATGATAACCGCTTAGCATATTAATGATAATCTGTAAACTGCAAAACTAAAGGGCGTCCCTAACTACCTACTAACTACCTAAACTGCAAAACTAAAGGGCGTCCCTAACTACCTAACTACTACCTTGTTGATCATAATCTACGGGTACCAAAAGATTGCCCTGAAAAATGGATTGTTGATTGCAAAAACGTCGGCAATGGCGATAAGGCATTAATTTATCTGGGCAAATATCTATACAAAGGCGTTATTCAGGAGAAGG
>VMSQ01000292.1 GCA_013792055.1 Desulfobacteraceae bacterium | reverse complement strand
TGCTTTCAGTTCACGGAAAAGCTGAAATGGGTCGAGAGCGGTTTCAATTTTTACCGCTGAATTAACAAACCAGTCCTGATCAGTGTAATCAACGGGCTCGGTTTTGTAATAATCCGATTGCCCGGTTATGACGGATCTGCCGGACTTTGTAATCGCAGCCATGCCTTTCCGGCAGTTTAATAATTTGTCTCCAATGTTAGAACCAATAGAGATATAAGCTGTGTGTTTTTCCATTTAGAAACCAATGGCCCGTATCCTTTCGATAACTTCCTTTAACCTTTCCTTGCCGACAGTCAGCGCCATCCTGACATACCCCTCCCCAGCAGGTCCGAATCCATTGCCGGGTGTTACAACTATACCGCCCTTCGAAAGGAGATGGCTTGTAAATTTCGCAGAGGTATATCCTTCCGGAACTTCTATCCATACATAAAATGTCGCGCGCGGTTTTTCTACTGAAAGTCCAAGGCCAATCAGTCCATCAACAAGCACATTCCGTCGTTCTGTATACTCCCTGTTCATGTTTTCCACACAGGCCTGATCACCTTCCAGGGCAGCTATGCCTGCAAGCTGTACTGCCTGAAATGCACCTGAATCAATATTGCTTTTTATTTGACCAAGAGCCTGAATCACTTCTGCCCTGCCTACTGCAAAACCTATACGCCATCCCGTCATATTGTATGTCTTTGACAGGGAATGAAATTCTATGCCCACATCTTTTGCGCCATCTGTCTCAAGGAAACTCATCGGCTTATAACCATCAAAAGCCATCTCTGTATATGCGGCATCATGACAGACAATAATATTGTGCAATTCTGCAAATGAAACAACCCTTTTAAAAAAATCCCCGTCCGCCACCGCTGATGTGGGATTATTGGGGTAGTTAATAAACATCATCTTTGCCTTTTGGGCAATATCTTCCGGAATTGAATCGAGGTCAGGAAGGAAATTATTTTCCTTTAGCAAATCCATAAAATATATCTGCCCGCCGGCAAATTTAACGCCTATCTCATAAACCGGATACCCCGGGCTTGATACAAGAGCAAAATCATTATTATTGATAAATGCGAGGGGGATATGGGCAATTCCCTCCTTGGATCCTATCAGTGTTACAACTTCCTGCTGAGGATCAAGGTCAACGTTAAATCTTCGCTTGTACCAGCGGGCGACGGCCTTGTTAAACTCGTGCATGCCTGTGTATGACGGATACCTGTGATTTGCAGGATCCAGAGCGGCCTTGTTCAATGCTTCAATTATATGCGGAGGGGTCGGCATATCAGGATCGCCGACACCAAGATCGATAATATCTACGCCTTTTTTTCTAACTTCTTCCTTTTGCCTGTCTATCTCCTTGAAAAGATAGGGCGGTAATTTCTTTAATCTGTCTGACTTTTCAATTCGGATCATATACCTTTTATTCCTCTATGTAACGGTTCACGGTTCACGGTTCACGGTTGATCAAAGCATAAAAGAACTACCAACTTAAGGCGAGACATCCCATTTAGATGCAAATTAGATGCAAAAAAATCAATATCCAAAATGCTTCAGTCAATGCATGATGAACTCGTAAAAAGTCGTCACTCCGGTGAAAACCGGAGTCCATAGAAGTTGCAACTATCTGAAAATACTGGATTCCGGCTTTCGCCGGAATGACGGAAAACGGTGTTTTTGGACTTTTTACGAGTTCATCAATGCATAGTTCATTGAAAAAAGTGTGAACTATAAAACCGACAACCGTGAACTGTGAACTGTGAACCGTTATTTCATCCCTAAACTTTCAATGCATCTTCTCCGAGATAGCCCTTATAAATGACACGGGCATCGCCTTCAAGAAAAACATTGTAAAATTTTCCATTATCTTCTTCAAAATAGATATAAAGACACCCCCCGCCTCTTGTGATAACCTTTACAGGAGATTTTCCTTTTGATTTATAATGCATTACAATAGCGGCTGCAATTGAACCCGTCCCGCATGCCAGGGTTTCATCTTCTACTCCTCGTTCATATGTTCGTATTAATATAGTATTATCATTTTGGGAGGATATAAAATTTACATTTGTTCCTGCAGGGGCATATCTGTCATGGAATCTGATCTCTCTTCCTATCTTTACCACATCTACATCATCGATATCGCCAACCGTAATAACTACATGCGGAACTCCTGTATTTACGCTGCTGACCTGCATGGCACCATTCCCCAGTTCAAGATTATAATCTGTCTTGAGATCAATGGGATTCGGCACTTTTATTTTTACCAGGTCGTTTTTAACTTGAGCTGAAACAATCCCGGCTTTTGTTTCAAAAGATACTTCTGCTCCTGAAATCCCGTTTAAATATGCAAAACGCGCAGCGCATCTTGCTCCATTTCCGCACATTTCAGCAGAACTTCCGTCAGCATTAAAAAAACGCCACTTGAAATCAACATTTTCAGATTCCTCCACAAGTATCAAACCGTCAGCACCGACAGACATTTTTCTGCGACAGACTTTAGCAATAAAACCCTGCAAATCACCTTCGTCAACAACTCTATTTCTGTTGTCGATAATAATAAAGTCGTTACCGCTTCCGCTCATCTTGTAGAAAGTAATATCTTTCATAATTAATTCTAACTATTCAGCCGCAGATATACGCCGATCATCACTGATATTTTTTCTTGTATTATCATATATAAATCTTTTGAATTCTGGTTTTTTGCCTTATAGACTTCATAAAAACTTCTAAGAACAATATCTGTAATTTCTTTATATTTAAAATTAAAACTATCTGCGTTCACCTGCCCGCTCGTGCCTCGCAGTGGCAGGCGGGTCTGTGTGAATCTGTGGCTGAATGGTTACGATTGCTTTTCTAAAAACTCCGGTATAGACTCGCCCTCAATTAAGTGCTCGTAGTTCTGCCTCGCCCTGATAACATGAAACCGGTCATCCCTTACCATAACTTCGGCAACCTTAAGCCTTGAACAATAGTTGGATGACATCACAAATCCATAAGCGCCGGCACTCATCACCGCAAGAAGATCGCCCCGCCTTAAATCGGCAATTTTTCGATCAACAGCTAAAAAATCTCCTGTCTCACAAATAGGCCCCACAACATCCGCAACTATTTGTTCACCTTCTATCTCTACGACAGGCTTAATGGCATGAAATGCATTGTACAGAGTCGGTCGTACAAGGTCATTCATGCCTGCATCAACTATAACAAATTCCTTTGCTTTTCCAGGCTTTCTGTAAAGAACCTTAGCAACAAGTATTCCCGCATTCCCTACAATAACCCTGCCCGGTTCAAGGATAAGTTTTATTGATTCACCTTCAATCGCCTGCATAATTGATCTGGCATACTCACCGGGATGCGGAGGTGATTCATCATCATAGGTTATTCCAAGGCCTCCACCCATATCAATGTATTTGATATCAATGTTGAGCCTCCTGAGTTCGTTTATTAGAATTTTTATACGATTAAGGGCATCTTTAAATGGTGCTGCTTCTGTAATCTGCGATCCTATGTGGCAATCAATACCGATAACATCAATATTATTAAGCCTTTCGGCAATTTTATAACCTTCAATTGCAGCTTCAGCGTTAATTCCAAACTTGTTTTTCTCAAGTCCGGTCGAAATATAAGGATGTGTCTTAGGGTCAACATCCGGGTTGACTCTAATGGCAACAGGAGCTTTCTTTTTTAATAACCTTGCCCTATGGTTTATAAGCTCGAGTTCTTCAAGGGACTCGATATTAAACATAAGTATTCCGGCATTAAGAGCATAATCAATCTCATCTTCGCGTTTTCCTACACCGGAATAAACTATTTTTTCGGGAGGAATACCAGCTTTTAAACCACGGTAAAGCTCACCGCCTGAAACAATATCAAGGCCGCCTCCAAGATCCGCAAAAAGTTTTAAAACCGCCAGGCTGGTGTTTGCTTTCGCAGAAAAACATACAAGCCTGTCTATTCCATCAAAGGCATCATTGAATGTAAGAAAATGACGTTTCAAAGTGGCATGGCTGTATAAATAAAAAGGGGTGCCGACCCTTTCTGCAATCAATTTTATGGGAACATCTTCGCAATACATTTCATTGCTGCGATATTGAAAATGATGCATAATTATCCTGTTAAGTAACGGTTCAGGGTTCACGGTTCACGGTTCAGGGGTTAAAAGGTTGATTGGTTCAAAATGTTCACCCAATGAAATCAATAACTGAGGAAAAAAATCGTAAAGCGATTAACCATCAACCATGAACCATGAGAACCGTGAACCGTGAACCGTGAACGCTTACCCTATTAATAAATAAAATCAACTAAATTGGAGTCCCTGCCGGTCACTCCGTTATTTGTATAGA
>VMSQ01000127.1 GCA_013792055.1 Desulfobacteraceae bacterium | reverse complement strand
TCAAGTTTGCAAGAGTAATGCAACTGTATTGATTCGAGGAGAAAGCGGAACCGGCAAGGAGCTTGCAGCTAATTCAATACATTATAACAGCAATAGATCTAAACAACCATTTGTTAAAGTAAACTGCGCAGCACTTCCCTCGAATCTCATAGAAAGCGAGCTTTTCGGACATGAAAAAGGAGCATTTACCGGCGCTATTAAACAAAAACTGGGCAAATTTGAACTGGCCAATAAAGGAACAATCTTTTTGGATGAAATAGGCTCTATAGGTATTGACGTTCAGGTAAAGCTCATGCGTGTATTGCAGGAAAAAGAATTTGAACGCGTCGGAGGATATAAAAGCATAAAATCAGATGTCCGCATAATAGCAGCTACCAATAAAAACCTGGAAAAGGCTATAGAAGAAGAGGCTTTCAGGGATGACCTTTATTATCGGCTTAACGTTTTTCCCATATATATGCCTCCCTTAAGGGAACGGAAAACAGACATTTTGCTTTTGAGCGACTACTTTCTTGAAAAATATGCGAAAGAGAATAACAAAGACATCAAAAGGTTTTCCACACCTGCTATTGACATGCTTATGGATTATCACTGGCCGGGGAATGTCAGGGAGCTTGAGAACTGCATCGAAAGGGCTGTACTTTTATGCGAAGAGGGAGTAATTCACAGTTATTATCTTCCTCCGACTCTGCAAACCGGAACGGAATCAGATACCCTGCCAGCTTTGTCTCTTGAAGATGCTGTCGTAACTCTGGAAAAAGAGATGATAATTGATGCCCTTAAAAATACTAGGGGCAACAGTGCAATGGCAGCACAAATACTAAATACAACTACCCGTAAATTCAGCTATAAGGCACAGAAGTATGGCATTGACTATCATAAATTCCGCTAAAATATAACTTCATCAATAACCTCATAAAAAGTTTTCGTGCCGGACAATCTCTCCTTCTATCAGATAAATTACTTCTTCTGCTATATTCGTACCATGGTCTGCTATTCTTTCTAAGTGGCGTGAGATTAAGAGCAGGTTGATTAAATACCCCACACGATCAGGGTGATCCGCTATTGCCACTTTAATCCGGTCATATGCCTCACTTTGGATCCTGTCGACTTCATCATCAAGTGTACAGACCTTGAACGCAAGATCAATGTCCAGATTAACAAATGCATCAAGGCTTTTTTTAAGCATGTATTCGGCTTTTCCGGCCATTAGAGAATAATCGAAAGAAATATCAAGTTTTTCCCGTTTGGCAATAATGCTAACCCGCCTTGCTATATTTACTGCTTCATCGGCAATTCTTTCCAGATCATTATTTATCTTAATTACCGCGGTAAGAAATCTCAGATCAATAGCAACAGGCTGATACAAGGCCAAAATTTTCAGGCATTCTTCTTCAACCTCAACCTCCATCTCATCAATTTCGTGGTCTGACTTTATTATTCTCTCAGCAATATCGGCATCTCTTAACTCTATAGCCTTTATTGCCAAGTGAACCCGTTCCTCCACAATTGCGCCCAGTGAAAGAATCCTTTTTTTTATTTTTTCAAGTTCTCTAAGAAAATGTTTAGCCATAATGTTTTTCTCACCTTTTAACCAAAGCGGCCAGTTATATAATCTTGAGTCTGTTTAAGCTTTGGTCGAGTAAATATTGTATCTGTCCCACCTTTTTCTATTAGCCTGCCCATATAAAAAAAAGCTGTGATATCAGAAACCCTTGCTGCCTGTTGCATGTTATGCGTTACAATTATAATGGTAAACGATTTCTTCAATTGATGAATCAATTCCTCGATCTTTTGTGTGGCAATGGGATCAAGAGCCGAGCAAGGCTCATCCATCAACAAAATTTCAGGTTCTACAGCCAGCGCTCTTGCTATACACACGCGCTGTTGCTGTCCACCTGAAAGCTCAAGAGCTGATTTATGTATTCTATCTTTAACCTCATCCCAAATTGCTGATAATTTAAGGCTTTCCTCAACACGTTGTTCAATGAAGGTCTTATTTTTAAATCCATTAACCCTTAGACCATAAGCCACATTTTCAAAAATAGTCTTAGGAAAAGGGTTTGGTTTTTGAAATACCATGCCGATGCGACTTCTAAGCATTACCACGTCAACTGAAGGATCATAGATATCAAGGCCGTCTAATAGAATATTGCCTTCCACTCTGCTTATTGAAATCAAATCGTTCATCCGGTTCAAACAACGCAAAAAAGTACTTTTCCCGCAGCCTGATGGCCCAATAAGAGCAGACACCTCATTTATATGAAAATCAAGAGAATTATCCTGCAGCGCTTGAACCTTACCATAATAAAAATTCAAATGTTTTACTTCTATTTTTACAGGTTTATCCACACAAATTTCCTTATACGTAACACTTTCCCCAGAGGAGGTGGCTTGAACTTTAGGCACTTTAGACACTCTTAAATAATTACTGCATACGCTTTCTGAGACGGGAACGATAAATTATTGCGATAAGATTCATGCCCAGAACAAGAAATATCAGCACCAGTGCTGTACCGTATTGCAGATGGCGCGTGGCTTCGATCTCTGTTCCCGCTGTTGCAAGTACATAAATATGGTATGGTAATGCCATTACCTCATCAAAAATAGATGACGGCATTATGGGTGTAAAGAATACTGCTGCAGTAAACATAATAGGAGCTGTTTCTCCTGCCGCCCTGCTTATCCCCAGGATTGTTCCTGTAAGTATTCCCGGCAAAGCCGTTGGCAATACGACACGGTAAATCGTCTGCCATTTAGTAGCGCCAAGTCCAAGCGAAGCTTCTCTGTATGTATCAGGCACTGCTCTTAAAGCTTCCTCAGTTGTCCCTATTATGACAGGCAATGACATTGCCCCCAGAGTAAGCGCTCCGGCTATTATACTTACCCCCATTTTTAGCCAGACAACAAAAAACGCCAGGCCAAAAAGTCCAAATACAATAGATGGAATACCTGCCAAATTATTTATTCCTAGCCGGATCACCCTTATTAGCGGGCCTGGCCTTGCATACTCATTCAGGTATATCGCAGATGCTACCCCAATGGGCATAGCTATTAAGATGGCTCCTATACTAAGACACAAAGTTCCTACAATGCATGGAAGGATTCCGCCCTTTGTCATAGAATCAACAGGCGGTTGTGTTAAAAATGTCCAGTTTATTGCTTTCCATCCTTTTGCAACTATAAAATAGACAATAATAAACAGCGCAAGGCCGTTGATTAAAGATGCAAGACGAAAAACATTAAATACAATCTTCTGTAAAAAATTTCTGCGGCGTTGCAGAGAGGGCACAGATACAGACATTTTAGCCACCTTTTACTTTTTTTAAAGCGTTGCTTCTCCGACCTGTTTGTATTTATGAGCAATATGATCTGCTATAATATTAAAAAGAAGCGTGAAGATAAAAAGCACTATCCCTGTTGCAAAGAGAGCATGATAATGAGCGCTGCGGAATGGGGCTTCCGCCATCTCTGAGGCAATGCTGGCCGGCATCGGCCTTACCGGATCAAATATAGATTCAGGTATAAGAGCGGCTCCTCCAGCTACCATTAACACGACCATAGTCTCACCAATAGCCCTGGACATACCCAGAATTACAGCTGTGCTGATACCTGAAAGAGAGGCAGGAAGGACAACCTTTAAAATAGTCTCCAAATGTGTCGCTCCCAATGCCAATGAGGCTTCTCTAAGAGAATTCGGAACACTGTGAATTGCATCCTCAGAAAGACTGCAAATAGTAGGAATAGACATGAAAGCCAGCATTAATGACGCGTTGAAAAGGTTTAATCCGGTTGGGATATTAAAAATATTCTGCAAAAAAGGAGCGACAAGAACCATCCCGAAAAAACCAATAACAACGGAAGGAAGCGCTGCTAAAAGCTCAACCATGGGCTTGATAATCTCACCAACCTTTTTTGATGCTATCTCTGCGATATAGATTGCCGTGAGTATCCCGAGTGGAATTGATATTAAGGCAGACAGCAAAGTAACTGATAGTGAAGCTACAATAAGTGACAGAATTCCAAAATCAGGGGGTTCTGATGTGGGATACCAGTATTTTCCGAAAATAAAATCTTTAACAGAAACCTCATTAAAAATTGGGATTCCTTCCATGAAAAGAAATATCATAATCATGAAAAGCATCACTATTGAAGCTGATGCTACAACAAAAAAGAGTGTATGCATTGTCCGCTCGGTAATCTGGCGTTTATTGGCCATCTCGTTCCTCTAAATTTCCTGATTTTAATATAAACGGACATATCCGCTGGCGGCAACATGGTTCTGCCCCTTATTGGGATTAATAACATAATTAATAAAGTCAAGCGTTTCACCTTTTGGCCAGCCATTAGTAAAAATGAATAAGGGTCTGCTTATTGGAAATGACCCATTCAAAGTTGTCTCTTCTGTTCCCTCTATTCCATTTACTTTAAGTGCCTTTACGCCAGGAGATAAATAACCAATACCAATATATCCTATGGCATATTTATTGTTCGAAACAGCCTGGACTATTGCCCCATTAGAAGCCATAACCTGGGCTCTTGGTATAATTCTTTCTTTTTTCATTACCTTCTCTTCCCAGGTTTCAAAAGTGCCTGATGAAGTATCGCGAGAGTTAATAACAATCTGCAAGTCAGGGCCTCCCACCTCTTTCCAGTTTTTTATCTCGCCTTTGTAAATGGCTTTAAGCTGATCAAGTGTAAGGTTGTTAATATTATT
>VMSQ01000318.1 GCA_013792055.1 Desulfobacteraceae bacterium | reverse complement strand
TCCTCCCATCCAAGCCCACAGATTCTCGAATGAAGCATACAAATCCGGCATCGAGAAGCATCGGATTGATGGAGTGCACGTCAAAGTTTACAGCCCCGAGAAAACCCTGGCCGACTGCTTCAAGTTTCGTAATAAGATCGGAATGGACGTGGTGCTGGAAGCACTGAAACTCTACAAGACACGAAAGAAGTTCGACCTCGGCGAACTGCTCAAATACGCCAAGATCTGCCGGGTCGAAAAGGTGATGCGGCCATACCTGGAGGCGACGGTATGAAGTCTCCCAGAAACATCCCAGCGTCCGTCCGGCAACGTATCCTAAACCGCGCCAGTTGTCGCGGCCATTTCCTCAGGCAAACCAAGTCCCACAAACTGGATCGCATCCGGCCCATGGTCCTGAGCCGATGGACTCTCATCAAGAAGAGCTCATAGGCGTATGCAGTATTTTTAACAATTTCTGAACTTCACTCGTGACTTCCCAGGGTACTTGCGGGGTAACTTGCTGCGCGGAAGGCAAAATAGCAGGAAGGAATGTCACATACACTGAACCAGCCTGTTCCGACCAGGCCGATGGCAGGTTGTCATTTTCGGAAAGCTCCCGAAGATTGGAATTGGAAACTGTATCTTGGGACATCCTTTACTTTTCCGGTTTCGAGAGGGCGTTCTACTTCCACTAATGGGTTGATCAAGATTTGATACCGAGCCTTTCACCAAAAAAAACGCCTAAATTCAACCCCTCTTTCCTACTCTGTAGTAAATGTTCAGAAAAGAAGGTTCTTTGTGGTTGTGCTGCCGCTATAAGGATTTTATGAATTGTAATATAAGATTCGGAAAACGAAATAGACGAGCAAGTCAAGTTAGTTGCTAATACTTTTGAAACATTAACGAACAAAGTCTATTGTTAAAAGCAGGCGGTGTCCAAAGAAATATTGATAGTCCTTCATATTTGCTAATCGTCAGGGCTGTATGCTTCGCAATCAATTATATCTCTTGATTCTAATTGCTTAAAATGTTTGATATTTGCTGTTAATAATTTTAAATCGCATACATGCGCAGTTGCTGCAATAAATGCGTCGCCCATAAATCGATAATCATTCTTTTTGGTCTTGCCCATATAATGACCATATTTTTTAAAAATATCCCCTGCTTTTCGGGCAATTTTGCTATCAACGTTGATACATTCAACTTGGTCTATTAATGCCAACCAATAAAGTAATTCAGCATCATCTTTGATCCCATACCATATCTCTGATTCTGTAATAACAGAAATGCTGAATTTAACTTTTCCTTCTTTCAGCATATCAAAATAGTTCTTCGCTGATTGATTTCCCCTGTAGTAATCAAACAAAAGATTGGTATCAACTAAATATTCCATAATCACTATTTGAATCGGCAATACCCTGTATTTTTAAATTCCCACTCCTCAAATTATCCAACCAGTCATCAGGATAATCACTCCACATCCCAAAACTTTTTTCAATCAATTCCCATTTTTCCGCTGAAGTCATATTAGACAATTCTCCAGTCATTTTTTTTATCTTATCATCCATGGATAAAGGATAATAATCCAAAACTTCGGGGGACGCCATATCACTTTTACAGAAACTCATTATAGGTCTATCGCAAAAATTAAATCGATAGATAGCAGAACCTATCCATGCCGACACAATAAACACCACGCCCTTGAAATGTTCATATTTTTTGGTAATAGGAACACCGTGTAAAAAATACGCGGGATGTTTTTTATTAATCTTGCAATAATTTGTATTTGTGCTGTTCAAATTAATTTTATTTATCTCCAAATAATTTTTTATATCGTTCTTTAAAATCTGGAGGTATTGGGATCACGCCCAAATCTTTTTCATATGTATTTAATATCTCTTTTAGTATTACAAGAGAAGCCTTAGCCTGTTGAGGGCTCATCGAAATTTTTACATTTTCATCAAAATCCTTCACCTTTTCCTTCATTTGTTTGGTTGTCTTGGTTCCGAAAATAAAAGTAAGGTCGTAAGGTCCCATTACAATTTCAAATACATTGCTATAAAATTGTGGTACCTGTTTCTCTTCTTCGCTTAATCTGATTATATCTGCCATAAAAACCTCCATAAAACATGTTTTCGTTCCTATGCGATTTGTTAATATATGATTACATAGAACAAACCGTGCTTGTCAATCTTAATATGATAAAGATACCTTATTCCACTTTTGTGTGTTTTTTTTTAAAACAGCTTTATCTGTCCTGGTGTATCGGCTTTTTGTTTCTTTTTGCTTTTTCCTTTTACGTGCAGGCCGGCTTTGACTTCCTGTTCGTGGATTTCTTGGATTAGTTTTAACAGGCGCTTTAGGACTTCTTTTCCGGCATCTGGTGAAATTGTGTATCGTACACGGTCGTTTTCCGGCAGATAATCAACTTCGTAAAAATCATGAGATAGATCTATATAGTTTTACAATTTCAAGAGGGCGTTCTACTTCTACTAATGCGCTAATCAAGATATAATACCAAGCCCCTGCGCATGGGCGTCCTCCTGTCCCTGTCCCCCTGTCCCCTGCATAGAGACTCTGAATGGACCAATTGCCGCATCGTGCAGACCGAATTCAATTACGATCTTATCGTCATCTCGGTTGGCAGCAGGTTCCACTTTCACTGACTTAATTGTTTGAAATTTCATGAGAGCATCCTTGAAAGGATTGGAAGAAAGATTGTAATTACGACAGAACTCTTCTATTGAAAGTTCACCGGAAAGGATCCGAAGCAACTCCACTCCAGACATTTCTATGCTACTTTGTTTCATTGTGAAAACTCCTAGATGGCGAGATGAGATTGGATTTACACCCACTAAACGTAATACATTGGCTGGAGACTCTATAGGAGCTGGAAGTCTTGAGACAACTTTGCTAAGCAGTTCTGCGCTCATTTCATCTAAAGGAAATCGACAGTAAGGGTTCGAGTAAAGGCGTGCCTTCAAAATGAACTCTCTTTGGTGCAGTAAGCCAAGCGGAGCGTTGATTGATTCGATGGATAGCACAACAACCGCCGATATACCTTCTTCAGTTATCCATAACCAGCGGCGTTCCTCAGAAAACTCTGGTCTTCTCCAGAAGTGATCGAAAACCTCTTCAAAACGGTACTCAGAGGCATGTCCCAAAGAGTCGCTCAACGCCGCGCAGCCGCCATCACAAACGAAGAGAATACGTGGGAACTCCTCTGTAGCGAGAGCAAATTGTTCACTCTTTTCGATCAGTCTCCGCCACAACACATGCCTCTCTATATCTGTAATTGTAGTGTAGGATGGATATGTTCCCGAAAACCCACTTCCTTCGGGAGTATATGCAATTGAGAAACGCACCGTAGTTTCAGGATCATACTGTTCATCGATATGCAGGCAATTTGGTCTATCCGAAGATGCGCGAAGTTCTTTGAAAAACGGGCACACTTTTTCATGCAGATATTCACTCAGTTGACTCAATGGCGGCAGTGATAGTCTCTTCAAAGAGCCACGATCGATTGGACGCAACCTAGAACTAAGGTGAAATGGTCCCCAAAAACCAGCAGTTTTTGGAGTGGATGGCGGTTTGAGATCAACGCCTTCGACACGCCACGAAAGGCTTCCCTTCTTAAGGCCGAACTCTTTCCAAATCTTTTTGATAATAGTGGAGAAGTCATCCACGGTATTCTTTTTGTGTTGTTGGGCATCGGATACTGTAACTACATCGCCTATTAATGA
>VMSQ01000017.1 GCA_013792055.1 Desulfobacteraceae bacterium | reverse complement strand
ATGGCTGAAGAAATGGGGCTTTATTTTTTTGTAATACTATGACTGGTCACGTGATCCTCCTGTTTGAGGTTCAAAAAAAGACCGAAATTAATCTAAAGCAATATAGATTAAGTGAATATGCAAGTCAATTTATTATCTTTTTCGTGTCAATAGCATTTCAAGATGTCCGGTTTTCATAGCAAATGAATTGTCCGGTTTGTGATTGCTTAACGGAAGGCCAGGGTATTTTGCCATGCCCTTCCTTGTCCTGTCCATCTGGCATTTTATAAGGAGATACCTCGCGAGAGGATTGAAGGACTGAGTTTTTATTTAGACCCATCAGCTTACCTTCAGCGTTGTACCTGCCAAGTATCCGTTTTTTCCATATAATAGAATATGTACTGTCTAAGTGCTCATAGATATCAACCTTGCACCTGGCAAAGGAAATACGATAAGGAGACTGCTCAATCTGGAGCACCAGTCCATTTGCCCTTACTGTATTATCAGCATATACAGATCGCTCCTTATGAATAATAGAAAAAATAAGATCCAGATCCGCATCTCCAAAACCGACAAAAGCACTACCACTTTCGGCAGCTTCTACCAAAAAACGTCTGTTCATATCCGGCAGAAAAACTTCATTAATATATCGATTCGCATCTTTTATATTATCGATGCCTTCCTTTCGAAGTTCAGCAACCAATCGACCCTGCCATGTACCATTCCACCTCTCACCTCTGCCTCTCGCCTGCGGAGAGTAACCAGGGATCATCTCGACTCCCAATTCATCCATAGCCCTGCCAAACTGTGTCAGATTCTTTTTATCGACCTTTCCTCCAGCTTTTTCAGTATACCAATACACACTGTCTCTATCTGTATAAAGCTGCGCTGGGATTCCATATTTTTCAACAACTTCTTTCATTATCAACATGCAGTTCCTGGTCGTTTCAGCCTCCACTAACTGCCCGGCAAGGTTCTTCCCCGTAGCATCATCTATTACCAATAACAGTACTTGCCGCTGTCTCGGACATAGGGACAACCACTTGTGATCACTACCGTCTAAATGGAGCATCTGGCCAAACAGAGGCCTGCGCTCACGCCTTTTGCGATGGCCCCCACGGCCTTTCCCTCGCTTTACGTATCCAGCCCTTTGTAATAGGTCCTTTACCCATGTGTAACTGTGAACAACAGCGTGTTTTTCTTCTAAATTCTCGTGAAAGTGCTTAACATTAAAATCAAAATATTCTTCGCGATATAACGTTAAAACCTGCTCTACGATAGCGTAAGGGATTCTGCGACGCGACGGCCTGCACGTCCTCAGGTCCAGCAATCCATCAATACCATATTCTTGATATGACCTGAGTTTTCTTCTTATAGTCCTTGCAGATACCCCCAAAATATCTGCTGCTTGAATCCATTTGATCTCACCCGCTATTGCCTTTAATATTATTTCTTGTACTTTCATTGCCCACCTCCAGGCAGATACTGGATAGCTCTTTTCTTCCATAGCACTTACCTCCGTAAGTACTATTACCCATAATCTGCAAAAGCGGACAAATCATTTGCTATGAATTGCGGTCATATCATTTGTTATCAACAGACCTGTTTGCTGAAACCTAAATTACTTATAGAACCGCATTGTTTATCTTCATCCAAAGGTCTGTAGGGGTTCTCAGTTTTTTCCCGTCAATGT
>VMSQ01000296.1 GCA_013792055.1 Desulfobacteraceae bacterium | reverse complement strand
GGTGAACGTATAATGCTTTTCAGTATTCTATTTTTAATAGTCGGATTCATACTGCTAGTTGTCGGCGCAGAGCTGCTTGTACGCGGTGCGTCACGCATTGCTTTGGCGTTCGGCATTTCACCGCTTGTCGTCGGGTTGACCGTGGTAGCGTTCGGAACAAGTGCACCGGAAGCTGCCGTCAGCACCTGGAGCGTATTGGCGGGGCAAACGGGCGTTGCCATCGGCACTGTCGTGGGCAGCAACATTTTCAATATTCTTTTTGTGCTGGGTCTGTCGGCCTGCATCACGCCCTTGATTGTTTCGCAACAGGTGGTCAGACTTGAAGTTCCCATCATGATTGGCATTTCATGTCTTATGTGGGGTCTTGCCGCAGATCGGATCATCGGAAGGACTGACGGAGCGCTGCTTTTCGCGGGGATCATCACCTATACTGTCTGGGCCATACGAAAAAGCCGCGGCGAAACAAGGGAGATCGCCCGGGAATATGAAAAGGAATTCGGCAAGAATAAAAGAACCAATGGCGGATGCGCAGCAGTTCAAATCGTCATGATCATAGTAAGCGTGGGACTCCTGGTTTCGGGGTCTCAATGCCTTGTAAAAGGGGCTGTCGCAATTGCCGAGCTCTTGGGAGTGAGCGATCTGATCATTGGCCTGACCATTGTCTCGGCAGGGACTTCCTTGCCGGAGGTCGCCGCTTCGGTTATGGCCGCCATTAAAGGCGAACGGGACATCGCAGTTGGAAACGTGGTGGGGAGCAATCTGTTCAACATCCTGGCGGTTTTGGGCCTTTCGGGACTTATCGCTCCGCACGGCATTCCGGTCCCAGCGCCTGCGTTAGCTCTGGATATTCCGGTGATGGTAGCCGTCGCTATGGTGTGTCTACCGGTTTTTTTCACCGCACATAGAATTTCCCGCTGGGAAGGTGCCGTTTTTCTTGGCTTTTATGTTCTCTACGTAGCCTACCTGGTCATGGCCGCCGTTCGTTTTCCAGAGCTTCTCTTGTTCCGCCATGTTGTAATGGTTTTCATTCTGCCACTGACAGGAATCGGTCTGTTGGCCTCGGTGGGACATACATTGTACAAACGATACAGAAAACCCAAGGATTTAGTCCGCACAAGGTGAAAGGCAGTGCAAGGAACAGCCTGTGGAGATGGCGCAAGACAGTCATGCTCAAAAACAATTACATTTTTCTAAACTTGTCGGTCACCCAAAAATCCATATATCGGCCAAACATAAGTCGAGTCTGAGCATCTAAGGCAGGAATAGCGCCTAGTACCACACTAACAACCGGAACAAGCAGCCATTCAAAAGCGTGTTTTATCTTTCGCAAAGTATGGTGTTTGACCTTTTTCTTTGGTAGCAGCAGAAGGCTTGTGAGAATACAGCTTATAAGGCTTACAGATGCCAATTGAAAAATGACTGACCTGACCTGTGGAGCACTGTAATACACAGTCGTACTGAAGAATTCCCTGTCTCCGAATAGTGCCGGAAGCCACGAGACGATAGACAACAGAAACGGCCATGTCGCCCAATTGATATGCCGTTCAAGGAGCTTAAATCCGTGTTTTATTTTCTTTTTCAGCGAGATGTTTCGAGCCAGCAAAAAACCTCTCATAACGATTGGAAAATTCTCCACTCCCCATGCCCATCGCCTTTTTTGCTTATAGACATTCACAAATGTTTTCATCACAGAGTCAGCCTGTGTAACATCCATCGATAATGTTACGTACATCGGCACAACTTCGTAATGACCGTCAAAATGAAGAAACGCCTTCCAATAAATAGATGAATCATCGGATATGATGTCACGGGACCAATACCCAAGCTCTATCAGAGTCTTAAAACTCATGCTATGGCTCGAAAATGTAATCTGTTTTTCTGGGTCTGTTGCTTCAATCATTTGGACAAAAGATGAGCCGATATCGAGGACCCTGGCGAAACTACTCGCTTCCCAGATATTGTTGTTGTAAACAGGAATGGGCTGGAAACTAGCCTGGTGCCGACAGGGCGTCACCAGAAAATAATATGTCAAACAAGTAAAATAGTCTGAACCAGGAACCGTATCAGCATCAAAGCAGGAGACGATAATATTTTCATGCGGAATGCCCATGCCTCTGAAGTAATGTGCCGCAGTCCTGGCGGCATGAGTCGTATTGGCGCCTTTGACCCTGGCTTCGCCGGCAAGCCCACTAGGATGGACAATCACATGGAGGTCCATAAATGTTTCTCGAAACTCATCTTGTATTCTGATGACCCCTTTTTTGACTCGTTCATCAGCCCATTCTTCTATAGCTATACATACGACAATCCGTTGGGCCGGATAGCTCCCCCTGAGGATGCCATCTATACTAGGTTTGATAATGCCATAAGCTTCTTTTGCCACCGGAATAATCACAAGATGATAAATATTCTCAGAGCCAGGGATTTCTTGGTTGCTTGTTTTCAAAGCATGGATTTGCTTTCGATGAATGTAATCCGCGATTCTTTGTTTGAATGACCAACTTTCCCCGCCACTTGGTATCTGTGGCGTCTTGTGTTTCAGTCGGTCTATTTCTCCTATCCACTTCAACCAATCCGTATCTTCATCCAGAGAAAGCCGGAAAAAAGATAGCCAAAGGAATATTGTCATGTAAACAAGTCGTAGTATCCAATAGATTTCAAACGCTATAATAAGCACGGCTGCGACCAGGGGGTAGCTTACAGAGAGGGTAATCATAGAAAGCAGAATCAGCCAACTCAAGGCACCCGGCACAATTTCAAAGGCACGCTCAAGTCTCCGTTCTTTTCGTGAAAGATTTTGTCTTGAATAATTAAATTCCACTATTCGGCACCGTTCCCAAAAGGAGTCTCGTCTCCTTTGATAAGCGAGAAAGCTATTTTGGTTGGTATTAACTTTATGGCGATTAGCTTTCCACCGGGTTTCTCCAAGATATAGATATCTCCTGTTTCATCTGCGTAGGTTATTTGGCCACCTTTGTCCATTTGGATCAGGAAGTGTAACACGGAACCGCCATATGGATCTCTTTCCAATAGATAAACCTTATTCTCGTCGCGAAATAAAACGTGAGATCCATTGTTGGCCCAAAAGCATTTTCGAATATCCTCCCCGTTTCCATATATCCAGGTCACGTGGAGACCTTGTTCAAAGAGACCTTCATCCTCTTTTCTGGTTTCGGAGAAGTCGAGAATCCCGATTTTGCCTTTCATCCATAACAGCAAGATCTGCTTCTTACGATTGAATTGCCAGCCAATCACACCTTGGTTTACAAAATGATAAGGAAGACGGTTTGTAACGAGCGATCCTCTGGAATCCAAAAAGATGAGGGTTTTTTCATCCAAGAAAAAGATTTGTACGTCTTTCTTGCTTTCAAAAAGCAGGCCTCTTAGATTCGGATCTTCCAGTAGTATCTCCTCGCTTTTTTTATCAAAATCCAGCCTCCTCAGAGCTTTTTTCTGATCTATGATGTAAACCTCTTCATCATAAAGGCCAAATCCAACAATATCGCTGGCAAATTTAGGATAAACAGCACTCTGTTCAATATCCAGGCGATTCACGTATCCATCCTGCCAGGAAAACAGTTGGGAAGGCGCTTCGGGATCCCATACGATCCTAAGCGGTTCTTCAACGAAAAGGGTCGATATATCCTTGATCTCTGGTTGTCCCTTTTCCAGTCTGATCCATGCGTAATTCTGTTTTTCCTCACAAGCTGTCTGAACGACAACCACATCGCTTCCTCTGATTGTAAATAGCTTCAAGACCTCCGTTTTTTTTGTATCATCAGTACAACTGACGAGAGGCCACATATCGTCGCTTTTCCAATCAAAAACGAAATAATCGCATAATTTGTTTCCACGAGCTAAAATCATAAGGTGAGTATCATAAATAGGCGTCATCTGTGAATATATCTGTGACGAAACTTCTCTTTTTGTCCAATTCTCAGGAATCAATAGAATGTTTCCGTACGTAACAGCTTGGCCTGGTGATACAGTCACTTTTCTTTCCCAAGGCTTATAGCCTTCAAGGTGCAACCTGATCTTATAATCTCCAGGAACAAAATTTCTAATGAGCACAGGGGTTTTGTCGGCAAATTCCCTGTCTTTCACATGAACCGTGGCGCCTTCAGGAATGGTTTTGAGCTGGACAAGCCCGATTTGAACCATCTCTTTCTTTTTTGAATCTAGAACAAAACCAAAAGAGAGTACAAAATGACTATGGGACAAATCGCGACATAAATGACAGATAAGATATAGAATATAATCCTTCTTAGAGCTTGCATACAATATACCTCGCTTCTCCCGGGAAAAATGAAGAAGGCCGATATGGCACCTAATAGGCTGTTTTGTAGTCCCGGCATCCGTCATTGAATCTATGCCTAAGATTCTATAGCTGTCTAAAAAATAACAATATCTCAAATACAGAAGCGCCGCAATACCAAAGTCGAAACAGATTGAGCGTGAGGGAGAGGAACGAACATATCCGTGCAGATCATCTCAAAAAGTTGCTCAGGTTGCTCATTAATTTCCTTGAAAATGCTTATGACTTCCGGTATACTAATTTCCAGTTTCATAGGCGCTTTTCCTTTCCTGAAGTTACCCGTCCGCCTCGCCTGGGCGAAAGCGATGGCGGGCAGGCAGGACGATGGCATGCAAAACTCGACAGGACGATATGCATCCAACCCGGTCAACTTAATGAGTTCACCTATGTCACGATTGACCTGTCCACTATGAAGTTTGATAGAATCAAGGAGCAATACGTTACATAATGGATACAAAAACAGGAGGTTAAAATGTCAACTGAGGACATGATTCAGGCTCTCGCTGAAAAAAACGCAGAAGCAGAACTGGGTGGCGGCGAAAAAAGAATCGAAATACAGCACAATAAGGGTAAATTGACCGCACGAGAACGAATCAACTACCTCTTAGACGAAGGAACGTTTGAGGAGTTCGGTAAATTCGTCCTTCACCAGTCCACCGATTTTGGAATGGATAAAAAACGGTTCCCAGGAGACGGGGTGGTGACCGGTTATGGCACCATTGGCGAAAGACCCGTCTATATTTTTGCCCATGACTTCACTATCACGGGGGGATCGTTAGGTCATGCGGTGAGTGAAAAAATATGCAAGATTATGGATATGGCCCAAAAAACAGGAGCTCCGCTTATCGGATTAAACGATTCAGGGGGAGCCAGGATACAGGAAGGGGTATCAAGCCTTGCCGGATATGGGGATATTTTCATGCGGAACGTCCTCTCATCAGGGATCATTCCACAGATTTCGGCAATTATGGGGCCATGCGCCGGCGGCGCAGTATATTCCCCTGCCCTGACCGATTTTATCTTCATGGTGGAAAACACAAGCCACATGTTTATCACCGGGCCGCAGGTAATCAAGGCGATTACCCACGAAGAGGTAACCCCTGAAAAGCTTGGCGGTGCGCTTACCCATAATGCCACAAGTGGAGTGGCTCATTTTTCAGGAAGAGATGACGCACATGTGCTCGACACGATACGGGAACTATTGAGTTTTCTCCCCCAAAACTACAAGGAACCGCCCCCTTCAATTGAACCAACAGATGATCCGTACAGAATCGATATGGACCTGAAGGCTGTCATACCTGAAAGTCCAAAGGCTCCCTATGATATGCGTACTATCATTACGTCAGTGGCAGATCACAACTATTTTTTTGAAGTCCATGCCCAGTACGCTCCCAATATAATCGTCGGCTTTGCCCGCTTACATGGAATGCCGGTGGGAATCGTAGCAAATCAGCCATCATTTTTTGCCGGTTGTCTCGATATTAACGCTTCTTTGAAGGGAGCGCGTTTTGTTCGTTTTTGCGATTGTTTTAATATCCCTTTGATTACGTTTTGCGATGTCCCGGGCTTTTTACCTGGAACGGCCCAGGAATACGGCGGTATCATAAAACATGGCGCCAAGCTGATCTATGCCTATTGTGAAGCCACAGTTCCAAAGATCACAGTAATTACCCGAAAGGCCTATGGAGGGGCCTACATAGTTATGTCAAGCAAGCACCTGTGGGGCGACATCAACTATGCCTATCCCACAGCGGAAATCGCTGTAATGGGGCCGGAAGGGGCAGTTAACATTATCTTTAAAAAAGATATAAAGGAATCTGATGACCCGAAAACAAAAGAACAGGAACTGGTCGAAGAATATCGAAATACCTTTGCCAGCCCATACAGAGCTGCTGAAAGAGGATATATTGACGAAATTATAACGCCCGAACAGACCCGCCCCAAATTGATCCGTGCTCTTGAATTGCTGCGGACAAAAAAGAAGAAAATGCCGTCAAAAAAACACGATAATCTGCCGCTGTAATCCAGTTAAAATGTGTCAGAAACATCAGTCGTCGTAGCCGTTCAGAGGTTTAAAAGACCCTGAACCCTGAACCTCTGAACGCTTACTCTTTTCGAAACACTTTTATTCTCAAGACCTGTCTTTTCCACAATTTAACCAAAATCTAACATAATTGTCATTCTGTCCTAACAGATAGTGACAAGAATAGAAGAATAGCTGACAATATAAGATTCAATTTTCATTGAGAGGAGGTGGGCTTTGGAAAAATACAACAATATAATCAGATTGATAGCGATTTTCAAAAATATGTTCCGTTTAAATATATAAGCGATATTCTCTCTCACAGGTTTGATTATTTTGAACGTTTCTAAGGCTCGTTCCGCTAAAATTAAAGAACTCGACCTCGCTTCGTTTCGGGACTCAGACAGCTTCGATTTTTACGCTTCACTTCGCCAAGAACGTTTGCAAAATTATCAAAATGGTTTGTTCGAATACTGCTAATATATTTATAACCAATCGGAATATTATTCTGACAAATGCTATAATTAACTGGCTATAAACTATTTGATTAATTTAGGGAGGAAAAATGATTTTGATGAAGAAATTTATAAAATTTATTGTTAGTCTGCTTGCACTGTTGATGATGTTGGTAGCTGTTGCAACTTCAAGTAGCGCATCAGATCCCTTGATTGAGAAATTAAAGGAGAAGGGCTTGTTGGATGAAACCGAGGCAACAGAAATCGAGAAGCAAAGAGAAAAGGATTATAAGTTGTCCGAGGCGCTTAAGGGATTAGACATAGGCGCTTTAGCTTAT
>VMSQ01000104.1 GCA_013792055.1 Desulfobacteraceae bacterium | reverse complement strand
CCCATGGCCTCAGGAATGGTTACTGTCACCAGTTGACTGACCTCCGGATTTGTAAGCATGTCATGTATTTTATTGACTAACTGGGTTGATTTCAGAATCCTGTTTCCCAGTTCCTTCAGATTGGTCAGGGCTATCTGCACCTGGTACTTGACCAGGCTGCGATATGTGCAGCTCAACCATTCTCTGACCAGGTTTGGAAACTCAAGGAGAACCAGGAGATGGCCGGTAGGGGCGGTGTCCAGGATATACCAGTCAAACTTCTTCTCATTAATAAATTCGGTGATCTTTTCCATGGCAAGGACATCGTTCATGCCCGGCGGAGCGGTGCGGGCAAACATGGCCATCACATTGCGGTCAAAGCGCATTTCCATCTTGGTTTCCCGCATGCTCTCCCAGGTATCAAAGGCGTCCCGGATAATGGCCCGGTAATCCTCTATAAAATCATGCAGAAGATGCTCCGAATCAATCTCCATGGCGAAAAGATTACTACTGGTCACTGGACATTGGTCATTAGTCATTAGTCCCTGACCCCTGATCCCTGATCCCTGATCCCTGACCTTTGACCCCTGACCACTGACCCCTGACCACTGTATTGGGGTAATCTTATCTCCTATTTCCATTGCAAAGCTATCTGCCAGCGAATGGGCCGGATCGACCGAATAGATCAGCACCTTTTGATCAGGATATGTTTTGGCCAGATGAACAGCCATGGCAGCGGCCATGGAGGTCTTGCCCACCCCGCCCTTGCCCCCGAACATGACAAATTTCACCTGTGAGTCAATCGAGGGGCGATTTATCGCGGGTATTTGAGAAATACCAGACTCGTTTGTATTAGCCCTTACTTCTATAGTTTGAATTTCGTCCATGAGGACATCCGCATATTTTTCCAGGCTTCTTATCCCCTGAACCTCAAAAGGGAAAAGTGGCATCTTAATCAGGTTGTAGCCTTCAAACGCTTTTTCAATCTCCTTTATGGATTCCGATTGATCCTCTACCTTGGAGGCACAAAACGGGCAGTTCCCATTGCTGCCCCTTAGCCGGTTGATCACAATGCTGTTTACCCGGATCTGTTTATCTTTCAAAGCCCTGAGCAAATCTTTCGTCTCTTCGATGGCCATGATCTCGGGGATAAGCACCGGCACAAACTCGGTCTGCTCTCGATTGACAAGCATTTCTCTGACAGCCGCAAAGTCCGACCGTATGTTTTCCACCATAAGATCTACCCGATCTCCCTCGTGATATATGCTCCCTGAAGCGTAAAGCCTGGGGTGTGTCTTATATTTCAGAAGGGACTGGTCAACCACATCCATCCATTCGTCCATCATTATGGGCATATCCAGAAGGCGGAGGGTATGCCCTGTTGGGGCGGTATCCAGTACGATAATATCCGCCTCCTGAGGCTGGTACCAAGTATATTTATATTTTTCAGCAACATGCAAGAATATCATCATCTCCTCCATGCCCGGAAGAGAGAAAGAGAGGAATTCCTTCACGTTAATCTGCCCATAGAATCCGGCCCGTTTGATGATCTCGTTGATTTCCTTTTCGTGCTTCTTCTTGAAATCTTTAAGTAGCGGAAGGGGATCAATTTCCAGGGCCTCGAGGTTCGGCACCCCGTCAACACCCACCTTGTGTGCGCCAATGGCCATCCCCAGGCTATCGCCAACGGAATGGGCAGGGTCACTGGAGATAAGCAGTATCTTTTTTGAGGGATAGAGCCATGCCAGGCAAAGGGCCGCTGAAGAGGCCGAAGTTGTTTTACCTGTGCCGCCCTTACCCCCAAAGATGGCAAGTTTTAGATTCCTGTTATTTAAAAAGCTGGGCAACATATCCACCATTTTAGCACCTTCTTTCAACCTTAATAGCAGACAAGTTCTTGCGCGCTTCTTTAAAATCGGGGAGAATCCGGATGGCCTCTTCATATTCTCGGATAGCCTCTTCTCTCATCCCCTTTTTTCTATAGGTCAAGCCCAGATTGAAGGGGAGTTCGGCATCATGAGGATTCAGTTCTATGGCCTTCTTGAATGCTTCAATAGACTGATCAAATGCCTTCATTTTCCCATAGATAATGCCCAAATTGTTAAAAGCCTCCATCAGGGTGGGGTCAAGCTGGACGGCCATTTTGTATGAATAGATCGCATCTTCAAACTGCCCCTTATTTTCATAAGCCGCTCCAAGATTATGATATGCCCTGGGATTATTTGGGTTCGCCTCAATGGCTTTCTGGAATGCCGCAATGGCCTCATCATTCAGCCCCATTTCGAGATACGCGACCCCCAGATTGTCATGGGCCTGGGATAGATTGGGATTGATTCGGATAGCTTGCTGATACCTCTCGATGGCCTTCTCGTAATGGTCCATGTGTTTATATACGATGCCCAAATTATTATAAGCCTCTGCCAGATGCCCATCCAGTGTTATAGCATTCATGTATTCACCTATAGCCCGATCGTACTGACCTCGTTCTTTATATCTATTCCCTAACTGAAAATGGGTCAGGGCAACTGCCTTCTCTGCTGACATTTTCCCAAGATCCTTGGATCGTTCCACAGACATGTCCACACTTAGTCGCCCCTTTTGGGTATAATCCCCTGCCCTTTACAGAGGTGGCATGGCATTGGGTGGGGCCGGCGAGGATATATTCCACTACCTTTACATATGGGGCACTGCTCCGAAGGTTCAACAACAGTAACAGAACCCTTCCCTCCACAGGCAATGCAGTGGAGGCAGCTGGTAGTGTGAGGCTGAATGCCCCTACCGCCACAGAAGGCACATTTCGTTACGGGACTTTTGATCCTGACCTCACCTTTTCCTGAGCACACCTGACAGGTGGATAATTCTGAGAGAAGTCCAAAGGGATCATGCCCTGTTCCATGACAAAAGGCACACTTGATGGACGTCATCTCTGCCATCATCTTCTCTATCTCTTCAGAGCTAAATCTTACTCTTCTTACCGGCCTTTTCCGTTTAGCCATTTCTACCTCCATAAAGATGATATCAGCTTTTTTCCTCCAGGGCCTTCAATCCCTTGGGTGTAAGTTTGATTTTACCTGATCTGAATACATCCAGATAGTCGGCCATTCCTAAGGATCTACACATGACACGTGTATAGTCCAAACTCATTTTTATATCCTTGGCCACAGCCGAAACAGTGGTTTCGCCGTTTCGCTTTTTTAAAGCCTCCATGACCTGCAATTCAGTGCCGCTTGGCATTACCTGCTCCTTAGTGAAGATTAATTTAAGGTGACTTCCAAGATTCCGTTATTAAATATTTTCCCTATTATTCCCTCATAGGGGCGAGGTAATTTAACATTTTTGTAATAATTTTGGTTTCCCTGGCTTGCAGCTACGGTCAAAATATCTTCGATCAGATCAAGCCTTATATCTTCTTCATTAACGCCGGGTAACTCGACAATTATACGTATCTTCTTTCCGTTCTCAAATATATCCACGGAAAGCTCTCTTTCATCCTTAAATATAGATCCCTGATCAACCATAAAGGCCTCATTACGAGTTCACGATCTTGTACCTACAATACATCCACTTTCCGCTGCTTCTTATCACCTTCCAGAAAATTTATCCCCTTGGGGCTAATCTCGTATTTTCTCGGGGCAACGGCTGTTAAAAAACCGTTTTCCACCAGAAATCGAACCATCATGTCCACGTAGGCCGGAGACATGCCGGTATAATTACTGACACTGACAGGTCTTTTCTGTAGCTCAGCCTCATAATAAGCCTTAAGCACTTCTATCTCGCTGGCTGTAGGGCTTCTCTTTTGCTTTACCGGCTGCTCCAAAATCCTTCCTTTCTGCTCTATTTGAAACTTTGTCCGGCGATAAAAATCAGCCTTGGGAAGAACGACTTCATTACGAGGGATCTTTTTAGTAATCACTCCCTTACCCCGGCACTTAAGACACGGGAGCTTGTTATTGGGCTCTGCCCCCGCCCCCCTGCAATGCGGACAAACTTCTATGGGCTCCACAACGCTTACAAAACCCCTGCCGCTGCAAACGGTACAGGTCACATTGCTTCTTGGCTTATCTTCACCCCTTCCCTTACAAAAAGCACAAATGACCGCAGGCGGATTTATGGAGACTTTCCCTGCCCCCCTGCATACGGGGCATAAGGTACCCTTTGGTTTTTCTCCGTTTCCTTTGCAAAAACTACAGGAATGAGTTGCTTCTGTGAGTAACTTTCCAACCCGCATCCTGCTTCCACGTTCGGAAAAGCGTGTTCCTGAACGATCGACTGTCGCTGTCGTCCACGTCAGTTTGTCCTGTCCAGGTTTGTTGAAAGCCGGAGCCGTCCTGTAACCAGGTCCCCGAACATTGGACAGCAGGTCCCAGCCAAGCCGTTCTTGAGATTGTCTCTTAAACGGAACCTGTCGGCCTGTTTCTTTTGCCTCCAAGCTGGATGTTTTACCCAAAGCTCTTTTCCCTTTGAAAGTGATTACGAATCTGCCGGATCTTTTCAAATCGACATAATCCTTTCGAGCCAGGTTCATACACAAAAGTCTTGCATATCCGGTGTCTATTCCCAACTGCCGGCTCACCTTGTGACTGCTGCTCTCTCCGCCTGATTCATGAATTTGTTCTAATGCTTTTCTTTCACTTCCGCTGACCATTGTTGCCTCCAAGAAATAGTGGGTAGTAGGCAGTGAGCAGCATTTCCTTAGTAATCTGCCACTACCTTCTTAAAGTCTTTTTCACTCTTTTTTTCTTTCGATTCTTTCTTCTTTTCCACTGGCACAAAATCTCGAGAGAGGTTATTCTCCTGCTCTGATGCCTCTTCGTCCAGTAATACGCCGCAGGAGTGTCTTACAACCGCTCCCCTGCCTGTGGAGTGCCTGACCCTGGATCGCCGCCGTTTCTTTTTTTCGTACTCATCCCATTCCATGGCCGTGGAATGTTTAGCCTTTGTTCCCCTGCCGGTAGAATATTTCATCTCTTCACCTTGTTAGTCCAATTCCCCCTAATAATCCATTGTCATGGTTCTCCATCGTTTTCTCTGTTTCAGACCTATTTTCTCCTGAACTGTCGTCAATCTTTTTAGGCCGCGGTTCCGGATAGCCAACCATGGGGCATTTCCGGGTCCGGCCAGTTTGAACTCCAATGAAATGCCGGGTTCAAAACCGGATTCAGCCATCACTTTATCGTCTAAAATAATACAGCTCCCGGAATCAATCCGGCATGGACACTGATAAAAGATCGTATCCAGGGCAGTGAAACGCGGCTCCTTATCCGGTTTGTGAATAATCAGATACGGTGCCCGACCGCTGCCGGTTATGCGATTAACCTTCAAACCTGCCAATGAACCTGGTTGCAGCCCCATCTGGAGCATAAAATTCCGCCCCAGGGCGATCTTTCCATCATTGTCAACCTGCCCGAAGCCTCGCAGAAGAGTCATTTGGATGGGCCTTTGATTTCTCTGATTTTTCGATCTATTTCAGCCATCTGTCTCTTATAGTCTGCTTCAGTGATTTCTCCCATCTCGCGTCTCATTTCCAGGCTCAGGCGCTCTTCTTCCAGTCTTTCCTCGCTATCCT
>VMSQ01000335.1 GCA_013792055.1 Desulfobacteraceae bacterium | reverse complement strand
GCAAGGGAATAGGGAATATTAAAGGAGACCAAAATGGCTATAGAACCATCTCGAAATGGTGGCGGCGGTTTAGCTGATGTAATAGACAGAATTCTTGATAAGGGCCTGGTCATTAACGCAGATATCACTGTGTCTGTTGCAGGGGTGGAACTGCTGGGCATCAAGATAAGGGCGACGTTGGCTTCATTTGAGACTGCTGCAAAATATGGGCTGGAGTTCCCTTCCGGAACCGCTTTGGAAACCCCTGCCTGGAAAGAAGCACTGGTGGCTAAAGAAGGCTGTCCTCAATGTGAAAAGAGGGTTCCAATAGAAGACCTTATCTCCACCGGCTGCCCCTGGTGCGGATGGATCAGCGCAAAAGCGATGAAAGTTATTGAAGAATAAAGACCAAAGCAATTGAAGATTGAATATTGAAGATTGAATATTGAAGGAAGTTATCTTTTTTAGATAGCTAAAAGTTCACCACGGAACGACACGGAGTTTCACTGAAAATTATAAACAATGAGTAAGTTACTATGTTTCTGGTTAGGAAAAAACAACGAGCAACGAGTAACTGCACCCTATTAAATAGTTAGAGCGAAGCGATTCCACAAATCTTCAATATTCAATCGACAATCTTCAATAATAAAAGGTTCTCATGCCCATAGACATTGACGAAAAAAATCTTAAACACGGAGTCTTGGGATTAGTTATCGCCCTGGTCGAGATCATCAAGGATGCCCTCAGGCTTCAGGCCATGAAAAGGATGGAAGGGGGAAGTCTTACCGAAGAAGAGATTGACAGGTTGGGACGTGCCTTGATGGATCTGGACACAGCGATCGAGGAGATAAAGAAAGAGCAGGGAATAAGTGAGTCGGTTAAATCAGTAAGAGACGGCCTTGATAATATTGTGGACGAGCTATTGGATAAAATGATCAATCCAAGGGATAATTGAAGATTGTCGATTGAAGATTGAAGATTTGTGGAATCGCTTCGCTCCATCATTTTAATTAAAATTAACAGAATTCCTTCAATATTCAATTTTCAATATTCAATCTTCAATTGTCATGGTATTCAATTATCCCTTAAACACTGATCACTAACCACTGGATTAGAACTATGAAAGGTAGATATCTTTACTGCATTGTAAAGGGAAACAAAAGCGTTAATCTGGGCAAGATCGGCATAGAAGGCAATAATGTCTATACAGTTCCTTACAAAGATTTAAGTGCTGTAGTTCATGATTGTCATGCCGAGCTGTACCAGTCGGAAAATGAAGAAATATTAAAGGGCTGGGTAAGCACACATCAAAAGGTGGTTGATATTGCATGGGAAAGATTCGGTACCGTGCTTCCTTTTGGTTTTGATACCATCATTATGGGTGACGGGCTTACCAGCCCTGAAGAGAATATGAAGAATTGCTTAAAGCAGGACTATGACAGTTTTAAAACAAAAATTGAAAAGGTTGGCAATAAGGGTGAATATGGAGTTCAGATCTTCTGGGATTCGGAAGTAATGGCTCAGAACCTTGCCGAAGAAAGTGTTGAAATCAAAAAGTTAAACGAAGAAATCAAATCAAAGCCAAGAGGACTGGCCTATATGTACAGGCAAAAACTGGAGGGAATCTTAAAAAAAGAGATGGAAAATAAGGCGGACCGATACTTTAAGGAGTTCTATGACAAAATCAAGCCACATGTAGATGATCTCCGTGTAGAAAAAACCAAAAAAACTGAAGACAAAAACAAACAGATGTTCATAAATCTATCTTGTTTGCTTACTAAGGATGGAAGCAGGGAATTAGGAGATGAGCTGGAGAAGATCGACGCCCTGGAGGGATTTTCCGTCCGCTATACCGGCCCCTGGCCGCCGTACTCGTTTGTTTGAGAGGATACAGGGTTCAAGGGATAATTGAAGATTGTATATTGAAAATTGAATATTGAAGGTATTCTGTTAATTTTACCCGCCCGCCTCGCCTGAGCGAGCCAACAAAAGGACGAAGAGCATTGAGTACGGCTCGTGATGGCGGGCAGGTATGAACTAATGAAGCGACCCGCCCGCCTCGCCTGAAGGCGAAGCCGATGGCGGGCAGGAGCGATTTCCACAAATATTCAATATTCAATATTCAATATTCAATTGTTTTGGTCTACAATCTTCAATATTGAGAGATAGATAATGTGCGTTCAAACAGGTCTGGAAAGGTTTATTGATGCTCCTCCCCAATGGATAGAGGGCTGCCGTCTGGGGTTATTAAGCAATCCTGCTTCAGTTGACAGGGATTTTCGCCATGCACGAGAATTGATTAATAAGAAATTTTCAGGACAACTTAAAGCACTGTACTCACCGCAGCATGGTTTTTTTGCGGAAAAACAGGATAATATGATCGAGTCAGAAGATATGATTGATCCTGAATTAAATATTCCTGTTTTCAGCCTTTACGGGGAAACACGCATTCCTACAAAAGAGATGTTTAATCATGTTGATGTACTTATTATTGATTTGCAGGACGTTGGAACCCGTGTTTATACTTTCATTTATACAATGTCCTACTGTCTTGAAGCTGCAAAAAAATTTGGCAAAAAAGTACTAGTTCTTGACCGTCCCAATCCCATTAGCGGTTCTGTGGTAGAAGGCAACTGCCTGTCGTCAGAATGCAAATCATTTATTGGACGTTTTCCCATCCCTATGCGCCATGGGCTGACAATCGGCGAGCTTTCTCTCCTGTTCAATAATTACTTTGGAATAGGTTGCGATCTTGAAATTGTACAGATGAAAGACTGGGACAGGAATATGTATTTTAATGATACTGGTCTTCCCTGGATTCCTCCATCACCAAATCTTCCTGCAATTACCTCTGCTATGGTATATCCCGGCCAGGTACTGTGGGAAGGAACAAATGTATCTGAGGGAAGGGGGACAACCCAGCCGTTTGAAATTTTTGGTGCTCCATATATTGATACGGTGAGAGTTCTATCCGACGTTGGGGGCTGCAGGCAGGATGGCGCTGTACTCAGGCATGTTGTATTTGAGCCAACATCAAACAAGTGGAAGGGAACTCTTTGCAGGGGATTCCAAATTCATATAACTGATCCGAATAAATTTAATCCATATATCACTTCCCTTAAATTACTTAAGTCGGTCTGTTACCGTCACAAAGGTAAATTCGAGTGGAAGCAGCCTCCGTATGAGTATGAATTTGAAAGACTCCCAATTGACCTTATACTTGGAGACAGGGAAATACGGCATCGCATAGAAAAAAATGACGATATAGATGAAATAGCACGATACTGGCAAGATGATCTAAATGAGTTTGTTGAAATAAGCAAAAGGTTCCATCTTTACAAAAGGAAAAATTAGCCTTGGAAAAAGAAAAAACAGCCTGGAAACGTATGAAGTTTAGAAAAAACAAGGTCTGGCTGAATACTGATAAAAATGGAAAGCCTGTTGTTAAAAACGGCAAAGTGTTAATCAAGTACCAGCTTGAGCAGGATTATGAGTACTGGGTGAATGAAAACAACGTTAAACCTATTGATTTGCTGGAGGATAATAAAAAAGTTTCTAATAAAAAGGATCTGCGTAAAACAAGTAAAAAAAAGGTATTGCAATTAGAAAAAGAACTTCCGGCAGAGCAGGATATGATCTGCATCTACACAGACGGGGCGTCTTCCGGCAACCCCGGCCCCTCAGGCATAGGCATTTTGTTGCTTTATGGAGACCATGAAAAGGAGATATCAAAATATATAGGTCCTGCAACCAACAATATTGCGGAGCTTGAGGCTATTCGATTAGCTTTGTTGGAATTAAAAAGAACTGACCTTCCGGTAAAAATTTTTACGGATAGTTCTTATGCTCACGGAGTCCTTGCTCTTGGATGGGAAGCAAAGAAAAATACGGAATTAGTAAAATCAATTAAGAAAATTATTTCAAAATTCAGGGAGTTGAAGTTTCACAAGGTGAAAGGACATGCAGGTATTGATGGGAACGAAAGAGCAAATTATCTTGCTACATCAGCAGTAACAAAGACTAAGATATAAAGAGACCTTTGAAAAATGTTCAATTTTGTTCAAGTTCAAGGAAGGCGAAAATTTTAAATGCAGGAATACATTGAGTATTTCGAGGCTTAAAATTTGAGCCTGACGCCGAAATTGGGCAAAAGGGGGCGTTTTGCAAAGGTCTCATAAAGAAATTATTGAGACCTTTGAGAATTGAACATTTTTCAAAGGTCTCTTTATTTTGAGCAGGGCTCTTACTTCATCGGTGTGAGATTATGTTTTATCTGATTTTAATTTTTCAACTTCGCTCTTCAGTTCATCAACTTCTTTTTTATATTTTTCTACATCCTCACTTGTGTTTTTATCGGTTGTGTCATCTTTTTTCCAGGTATCTTTTAGTTCATCAAAGCCCAGATAAAGAGCCAGCCCACCTCCAAGTAGAAGCATTACAGGGACAGCACCGGCTAAAAGCTGCAAAAAAGGTTTCCACCATATTGAAATACCAATAAGACCCAGAACAGCTCCAATGGCCCCGCCAATTAAAGTTTTCATAAAAGTTCATCCTCCTTTAGCTTTAAATTGATTCCTTTAGATATTCAAATCTATTATAATTTTTTACATGAACCATATTTGATTAAGTTTCTCAATCGGTTTGTATAATTATAAATAATATCAGACAGATAAACGCACCAGCATTAAATAAAACAAGTTTTTTTTGAAGTTCTTTTGTCTTTTGAAATAACACAACAAAGTCTGTAACGCAAGCTAAAATTTAAGCAGACATACCTTATTTGACAAAGTCGTAAAAAGTCGAAAAATGCCATTTCCTGTCATTCCGGCGAAAGCCGGAATCCAGTATTTTCAAGTAGTTGCAGATCATCTGGACTCCGGTTTTCACCGGAGTGACGACTTTTTACGAATTCATCTTATTTTACAAAGTCGTAAAAAGTCGGATTGAGCCAGTATGTCATTTCGACCGCAGGGAGAAATCTTATATTTTCAAAATGTTATACAGAAAAGATTTCTCGCTTCGCTCGAAATGACAAGTTGTTGGGACTTTTTACGAGTTCATCTTGTTTGCATTAGAATAAATATTATTATAGTATATAATTCCGCTTAAATTGTTGCGGATGTTTTATTATAGTTTAATAGTAACTACTCAGGTTCACGGTTCAAGGGTTCACGGTTCAAGGTTAGGAAGCGACCCGCCCGCCTCGCAAGCGAGAGCGTTGCGGGCAGGTGAAAATTGAATGCTCAAACAGTCAGCTCTTTTATATTTTATCACCAGCGAGTTCGTCCAGTATTTATTGAGAAGTCACTTGGCAAGTGACACCTGTCTGCCGTCGCACAGGCAGGCGTGAATTGGCTCGAAAAGCGTACAGTCTGACAAAGAAGCCGAGATTTGCGAAGGCATACGGGCTTATGAAGAGATCAAGGCAATCAACCGTGAACCGTGAACCGTGAACCGTGAACCCAACAACCTGAGTAATTACCTGTTTTTTTTGTTTTATTGCGAAGAATAAAAATTATACCATTCATTCTCAAATTTATTTCTCTTATTCTGGTAAATTGTAAACTTGTCTATGAATTCTTTCATTTTTAGCTTATGCGCCCTGGCTGCCATTTTTGTTTTCAACTTCTGACCATTCTCCACGAGTTCAGCGAGCTCTTTCTCAAGCTGACTACGTTCCATATGTAAAGCTGCTTGCTCTGAATTCAGTTTTCCAAGCTCAGGCAAGTCTTGTACAAAAGAATAATAATTAATCCAGTCGGTTTCAAAGACATCTCTCTTATTCCTGTATGCAGCAAACCTGTCATTGAATTCTTCCATTTTATAGTTATGCGCCCTGACTGCAATTTTTGTTCTCAATTTCAGCTCTTTTTCTACGAGTTCAGCGAGCTCTTTCTCAAGCTGATTGCGTTCCATATATAAAGCTGCCTTGCTTGTATTTAATGATTCAAGCAAGCTCGGATCCTTTTCATGGTCTGTAGTTTTGGGAGATGCTGCAGGTGAAGCTTCAGGGCTTTCGGCTCTTGTAGAGGGTTTTTGTTCCGGCAAAGCAGGACTTGTGCCCTCCTGGTATGTTTTTATATTATTCAGTCGATCTTCTGGAATATCTGCCATATTATCCGTAAAGTGGATAACGCCGTTTTTGTCCTGATATCTGTAATAATCAGCCCAGCACAAACAAGGGACAAATATGAAAGAAACAAAAATTATGCAGATAAGAACTCGCAAAAAGTCGTCACTCCGGTAGATCCCGGATCGAGTCCGGGAGGAGTCCAGAGCCCTCGTAACTAGTTGAATAGACTGGATTCCGGCTTTCGCCGGAATGACGAAAAATGGTATTTTTCGACTTTTTACGAGTTCATCAAGGGTAAAGGGCTGAATAAAATCAGCATATCTTGAATTCATAAAAAGCTCCTTTAGAATACCTCATCAAAATATATTGAAAGTTTTTTCCGGGGAAGCATGGAATTATTCATTATGGCATCATGTAAATCCGCGTCTGAATCTTCATCGAGCCACCAGTACCAGTAAGCGCTGCTCTCATTGCCGTATCTGGAAAGCACAGTGTCAGGAGCCCCGAACTTGTTCCAGTACAGAAGTCGGGTATAATCTATATTCCACAGCAGCACATATGGAAAAGTATTATATATTGTTTTATCAATCTCACGGTATATTTCATTACGTTTTTTTATATCAAAAATTTCTTTTTGCTTTTCAATCAGTCCGTCAACCCTGACGTTTTTAAACCCTGTAATATTATTTCCGCCTTTTCTATCCGCCTCCTTTGAAAACCACATGCTCTCAGGGTCTTTAAAAATACCTGAGCTCCAGGCAGCCCATGTCATCTGGAAATTATACTCTTCCATATCTCTTGCCCAGGCAGCCCAGTCCTTTTTATCAATGATAAGCTCTATGCCGACATCTTTGAGATCTTCAGAGTAAATTGCCAAAAATTTTTCTGAAGAAGAATCGCTCGTTAAAAACTTAAAAGAAAATCTTTGTCCGTTTTTTTCAAGAAAACCAACGGCCGGATTTACCACCCAGCCAGCCTGCCTGAGAAGATTCAGCGCTTCTTCTCTGTTCACCTCAATAAGTTCGTTAGTACACGGATTTTCTTTTGTATAAAGGTCTTCAAAATAGGATTTGTGGAGAAAATACTGATCATACATCAAAAGGCTGTTCATTTTTCTCCTGTCAAGAAGAAGCGCCATAGCCTTGCGCACCCTCAAATCATCAAAAGGAGATTTTCTCATATTCATTGCAAATCCCTGGAAGCCAACAGGGCTATAATTATAAATCTTCTGCTTTACTATCCGGTTTTTTAAAAAATTATCTCCTTTTGTCTCATTTATCCATATCCTGGAAGTATATACAGGATAAATATCAATCATGCCTTTTTTGAATGCCTCAAATGCATTTTCTCTCTCAGCAAAAAACTTGAATCTAATAGTCTGAAAGTTGCCGACCCCGCGAGACCTCTTGAATCTTCTGCGCCACCAGTTCTCACGTCTCTCTAAAGTTATAAAAACTCCTTCATTTATCTCTCCGAGTTTATATGGCCCTGAAACCACGGGAAATTCAAAATTAATCCTGTTAAAATCCTTCCCCTCAAACGCATGTTTACATAGAATATTAAAACTGCTCACAGCGCCAAGGTTTTTCCAGTGAACATCTTTAGCTGTAAAACGTATGGTATATTTATCTATTACAACCGGTGATTCAAAACGTTCCAGATCTACTTTATGCGGTCCAGTAAGGTTCCTGGGATCCATTATTGCTTCATATGTCCATTTAACATCATAAGCCGTTATAGGAAGGCTGTCACTCCATCTTGCCCTTTTATCAATATAAAAGGTAAAAGTCTTTTTATCATCCGCTATCACCCATTTCTCAGCCAGGCCTGGTTCATATTCCAGAGTAACCGGATTAATGGATAATAATGTCTCGTATAAAGATCCAAAGATCTCTGCAGACAGAACATTGTTGTCGATGTAATAGTTCAGGCTTTTCGGATACTGGCCTGCGAAAATTGAAATCTCCCCTCCAGCCACGGCATTCCTGCTCGCTATAGGATCCGGCATATCCGTCCATCCATTTTTGGGGAACATCTCATCCGCAAAGGCAGATGTAACGGTAAAAAGTAGAAGAACAAATATTATTTTTTTCATCTTTGTCACTACCCACTAAAAATTGAAGACCAAAGCAATTGAATATTGAAGATTGAATATTGAATATTGAAGGAATTCTGTCATTTTTAATCCACAGATTACGCAGATTACACAGATTTTTCTGCCTGTGCGTTGCACGCAGACAGGCGTGAGTTATTGGGTTAAATTCCCCGAAGCTTGCTGCGAGGTAGTTCATTTAAAATGGTAGAGCGAAGCGATTCCACAAATATTCAATTTTCAATATTCAATCTTCAATTGTCCCCTATGCCCCCTTTAAAACATCTATCATAGTATAGACTTTTCCCTTTTGACCATCTTTAGCCTTTTTGTTCAGATATAAAATGGCATCAAGTGTTCCTTTTGCATAGACATCCCTGCCGTTGACATTGTGCGAAAAAACAAAACGCACTGTATTGTCACTTGAAACAAGTGTATAAGTATGCCATCCGTGCCCTCCAAGATATTCTTCAGGAATACCCCATATATTCTTTTGTACTTCAGGATCGCGTTCTTTTTTAATATCATCTTTAGAAAAAGGTGTTCCTAACTTATTAAAATATCCGATCATGGCCTTGGCTGTTCCACTGGTATCTGCTTTTCCTTTCTGGTGGCTTTCCTTGATTTCAAGGGTATATCCTTTAAAAAGATCTGGAAATGTTTTTGCAGCATATTCCATCATTGCCTGAAATCCGACGATCTGCTTTGCCATATTTTGTGCTATTACTGCCGGATTGGATGACGAACGAACAGTATCTTCAAGGAGTTGCCTATCGCCTCCTGTTGTACCCATTACAAAAGGAAGGTTGTGCTTGCAGTAAAACACGGCATTGCTGTTTACAGATGAAGGATGAGTATAGTCAACGCTGATAAAATAACCCTCCTTTTCTTTTAGCTCATTAATTGCTGTTTCAGATTCTTGCGGATGAATAAGGCTGATAACCGCGGAATCTAAAGTATATTCCACTTCCACGATTTCGGGTCCGGTAAGCGCATATGGTATAAGTTCAAACATACTATCTTTCATGACATGTTTTGCCACATTCACTGCCATATTGCCTGGGATTCCGTTTACCATCACTTTTATTCGTTCCATTTAACACCTCCGATTATGATTTTAGTCGAGTGGGAACAAAATTGAATATTGTATATTGAATATTGTATATTTATGGAATCGCTCCTGCCCGCCATCGGCTTCGCCTTCAGGCGAGGCGGGCGGGTCGCTCCATTAATTCATATAAAATTGACAGAATACATTCAATATTCAATATTCAATATTCAATCTTCAATTGTCAATTGTCATAGTCTTCAATCTTCAATTGCTTTGGTCTTCAATCTTCAATTCTCTCCTTTGTGGCTGAACTTACCATAATTTCTTCTACAACTGCTTTTATGCCCGGAAATTCTGTATCTTCGAAAGCTGAAAGATTATATTTCAAAGTTTTTATTGCTGCCGGAATGTATTGTTCAAAGTAAGACTTATTATTCATGCGTATCAAATTGCCAAATGCGCCAAGTACCTGTAGATTCCTTGTTATGGAACAATACCTGAAGCAATAGCGGAACTGGTCCTCGTTAATCTGAAAGAATTTTGAAAGTCCTTTAATGCAGTAATCAACTAATTGAGCCCGCAATTCATAGGATAAATCCACATATGGATCAATAAGCAAGGATGCAAGATCGTACTGAACAGGGCCAATGCGTCCACCCTGAAAATCTATTATATAAAATTTATTATCTTTAACCATAATATTTCTGGACTGCAGGTCTCTGTGCATAAATCCATTAACCGGGAATTTAAGTGTTTTCTCAGCAAGTGATTCAAATTCATCTTTAAAATCTTCAAAGAAATAATTCATGCCAAGATAACCTCTTAAAAATGCATCAACAAAGTATCGGCATTCTTTTTCGAGTATAAGCTCTTTGCTGTAATATGGAGTTTGATAAGTCCAGGATATATCAAAATCTTTTACCCCCACAGTTGACATCTTTATAAGAACATCGATAACTGTTTTATAATATAAAGCAACTTCCTCCGGGTCTTTAGTACTTAGGACTAGTTTCTGAAATTTTACATCTCCCAGATCTTCCAAAAAAACCAGGCCTGAAAACTTATCATAAAGATATATCCTGGGAATCGGCACTCCCATGGCATAAAGATGTTGTCCGATCGCTATAAATGAGTCTACCTCGGATATTGCTTTTTGTGCTCTGATGCCGTGATCAACCATAATAAGTTTCTGTAATGGCACATCGTTTTGCTTACCATGAGCTTCCGAATATGCCTGATCCTCAGCCATTACTCTGTACCATTGCCTGTCAGATCCATCTCCCTTGATTCTATCGTATTTTATTTCGCTAAAAGTAAAATCCGGCCATGCCTGTTTAAATGCCTCGGGTGCCATTTTATCTGCAACAGCTTTTCTGTAACTTTTTGGTGTTCCGATATCTTGCCAGTAATGTTTTTGTGCAATAAAAGCTTTCAGCCTTTGGCCTGAAAATATTAATTCCCTGTACGCATCAATTATGCTGAAAAATAAACCATCCGGTATAAAATCCAGAATATCCGGATCAAGAACCTGTATCCCTGTAAAAGCAAGCTTTTTTTCATAACCGATATTCTCATTGCTTTCCTCTTTATAAAACCCTCCAATAAAGTCTTCCCTGCTTATTAATACATTATTAAACTCCTTGTAATCATGCAGCACAAGTGTGGCAGGATATTTATGATTCAAGTGAAAATCATAGACTTCACGAAGGTCTATATCTGTAATAATGTCGCTGTTTACAACCATAAATGGCTGATCATCCCAGAAATCCGCAACATTCTTTATAGCTCCTCCTGTGCCGAGGATCAAAGGTTCATAACGGGTAAAAACAGGGATGGAATATTTCCGGCTGGACAGGAAAAAATCTATCTTCTTATACAAGTGATGGGTATTAATAATTATCGATTCACAGCCTGCATTCTGCAAGCTGTGAATAATGATATCCAGAAGAGGGCGTCCTCCAACAGGAAATAAAGGCTTGGGAATGTTTGCAGTAAATGGGCTAAGCCGAGTGCCAAGGCCGGCGGCAAGTATCATTGCTTTCATCGCAGCGCTTTAGCTTTTCATTGAAGATTGAAGACCAAAACAATTGAAGATTGAAGATTGAAGATTTGTGGTATCGCTCCTGCCCGCCATCGGCTTCGCCTTCAGGCGAGGCGGGCGGGTCGCTTTGTTTTTTAATAAAATTAACAGAATTCCTCCAATATTCAATCTTCAATATTCAATCTTCAATTGCTATTATGGCAGATAACTCATATATCTTTTTATGCTATCGGCATAAAATTTAATTTTATCACTATCATCTGAACTTTTTACTCCATGAGAAGTAAAATAATCTACTGCGTTCTGAAAATTTATTTTGGAAAGAGCTTCTCTCCTTTCAATTTCCTTTCTCTTATACATGCGATTTCCTATTGACTGGACTTTTTTCATGCGGTCGTTTGTATTAATAAATTCCTTAGGATATCGCATGAAAAAGTTTAATACTATAAAATATGATTCAAAATAGGTTTTAAGAAAAGTGGAAAAAAGTAAAAGCTTTCTATAACCGGCTGATGTGAGATTATACGTATCAGGCAGAGTCGCATGGGGCATTAGTATGGCATCATCAATAAATATTTTGATGTTTTTACGAACAAAATAATCAGGTGTCTTATCAACCTCATAGGAAAATTCATTTTTAAAAAATTCCTGAAGAAAGGCATAGCCGGAAACAATATCGGATGTTGAGAATTGAAAAGCGTCTTTTCCCAGGATTGCCAAAGCTGTAAAAGCTGCCGGGATAAAAAAAGAAATACAATTATTCTTGTAATATTCTAAAACAGGTCTTTTGCTCTCATTAACTTTAAATATAGTATCAGAAGATTGACTTTCCTTATCTTTCTTTGGAATTTTTTCTATAAATTTTCTATGGGTATAGTGATCCAAAACTCTTTCGAAAGCTCTGGCCTGGTCAAGCACAAGAGTATCAGCCATCTTGGCTCTTTTAGAAAACAGATAGGTCATATATATTTCCATTTCAGATATCAGATAATCATAAGTAAAACTTTTTTTGGGGCAGTTAAGAATAGCGCTCGCAACAAGAGCATATGGGGTTACAATCGAAACATTATCTATTGCATTTATGATTCTATGTCCCAAATTACGGATAAAAGCATTTTGCTCTTTTGTCGGCATATCCTGAATTTTAGAACCATTTTCTGATAAAAGCTCGTTTAACGACATAGGTTCATGAAACTTAATATAAATTCTTCCATATCTTTTTTTTAGCAGCCTTCCTGCTTTTATTACCTGGAGTAAGCTCTCAGGCTCTTTTTGACCTCCCTTAATTTCACTGAGATAAGCACTTTCCTCCAGCACCCTGTCATATCCAATAAATATCGGTACAAATATCAGATCCTCACATGATCCGTTTTTATAAGCATTTATAAGAATGGAGAGCAACCCAAGCTTAGGCATGATTAACTTGCCTGTTCGACTTCTGCCTCCTTCTATGAACATTTCGATATTGAAACCTTCCTCAAGAAGCTTGTTTATATATTCCGCAAAAACTTTTGAATAAAGAACAGCTCCCCTGAAAGTTCTTCTTATGAAAAAAGCGCCACCACCTCTGAATAACGGCCCAAGAGGCCAGAAAGAAAGATTTTTCCCGGCAGCAATATGGGGACATGGCATATTATTTTTATATAATGTATATGATAAAATCAGATAATCTATATGGCTTTTATGGCAAGGGACCAGGATTAACGGCCCCTTTTTAGACATGTTTTTTACTTTGTCAAGCACATCATTATTGACCGTTACACCTTCAAACAGGGTGCTTACAACCCATTTAACAAGAAATGCAGCCATTCTTATTATAGCTATATTGTAATTAGCAGCTATTTCATCAAGATATCCTTCAGCCTCTTTACGTATCTTTTGAATAGGGATGTCGCGTTTCTTTGAATAGTCGTACATGAATTTTTGAAGCCTGTTATTTGTCAGGATATTTTCTTTAAGTTCCTCTCTTGATTTGAGAATCGGCCCAACAATACTTCTTCGATGTTGATTAATTTGAGATAAAAGATAACGCCTTAAATGAAGGGACTGCTGTTCTATGGTCTGATAACGGTTTTCGTTAAGCTCTAAAAATTCTTTAAGATTGACCGGTTCCGATAATTCCACAAAAACATTACCCGGCTTCTTGAATAATGTTACAACGCGCCTTATTTTCCCTGGCTTCTCTTCGGTTCCAAATATAATGTCAATTAAATTGGGAGTGGACCGGTGTGGCTTTGTGCTGAAAAACATTACTTGAGGAACAATAAAAATTGGACGCTCTATTGATTTCTGAATTTCGATAAGACAGCGAATCGGATCCGCTTTTTCTTTTACAAATCTGCGATAAAAACCTTTTTTCTCAACCAGAGATAATAATCCTGAACGCCCGTTAATCAGCTCCTGCTTGATATATCCGCTTTTATAAGGATTCGGCCAGGTTTTATTATGAAAAACAGAATCAAAATATGATAAACAGATCTTAAATATTCGTGATACTGGTTGCCAAATAACCACTCTGTAATCCAGCCCTATTTCAGGGATCGGCAACCCCACCTGTCTATAGCGTGTATGATAAAACAGGTATTTAAAATAGCTTTTATGTTTTGTAGCGTAAACGATTATACTTTCTTTAGGAATTTTCTTAATAACTGATATCTGGTTCTCCCCAAGCTTGATACCGGAAAAGAAAACTTTTAGAAGCCAGAATGAAATAAAGCCTATGTTAACAGGAAAATAGCAAAAAAAGTGGTCATATGAATTGTTAAGGGTATTGTCGATCCAACCCCTTAATTTCTGTTTTATTAATCTTGTCATAATGTTAGTCGGTTATTTGTGAAGCAATTTGAACTATATTTTCAGGAACTTAAATTTTAAGAACTACCAAATATGAAATTTAAATACAATATTAAACGTAACTGCTCGGGTTGTTGGGTTCACGGTTCACGGTTGATTGCCTTGATCTCTTCATAAGCCCATATGCCTTCGCAACTCTCGGCTTCTTTGTCAGACGGTACACTTTTCGAGTCAATTCACGTGCCAGTTGCCAAGCCTCAATATCTTCAAAACGTTCAATTTGCATCGTTCTCTAACCTTGAACCCTGAACCCTTGAACCGTGAACCTGAGTAGTTACTGTTTCTTCATCTTTTCCCATTCAACATTCGAT
>VMSQ01000040.1 GCA_013792055.1 Desulfobacteraceae bacterium | reverse complement strand
ATCGAATGATGAAATCGCTTCGCTCCGCCGGTTTATAAATTGGGAGAATACCTTATTCAAAATTCGACGTTGGACGTTCGATGTTCGATGTTCAATTTGGTTCCGGGTTCAAAAAATTGGGCAAAAAAGGTGGGACTGTAAAGGTTTCAAATAAAGTAAGGCTTGATTTGCTGCTCATTGAGAGGGGACTTGAATCAAGTCGTCAACGTGGTCGTGCCCTGATAATGGCGGGCAAGGTTTTTGTAAATGACCAGCGAATAGACAAGCCAGGCACTCCGGTATCTGAAGATGACGATATTGTTCTGAAAGGAACAGACATTCCATATGTCAGCAGGGGTGGCCTTAAACTTAAAGAAGCATTGAAAGCTTTTAAAATAAAAGTTGACGGCTTTGTATGTCTCGATGTCGGTGCATCTTCTGGCGGATTTACAGACTGTTTGCTGCAACATGGAGCAGCCTGTATTTTTGCCGTAGATGTCGTATACGGCCAGTTGGACTGGAAGCTGAGGCAGGATCCAAGAGTTGTTGTTATAGAACGTACAAATATTCGGGATATGCCTGCCGATACCCTTCCCCGACTTGTGGATCTCGTAACTATAGACGTTTCCTTTATTTCCCTCAAAATTGTTGTACCTTCAATAATTAAGTTTCTAAAACAAAACTCAAGAATTATTGCGCTGATAAAACCCCAGTTTGAAGTTGGAAAAGGCAAAGTTGGAAAAGGCGGTGTAGTGCGCGATTCTACTCTTCATAATGAGGTTATAAAGGATCTCTCGGAATTTTTTACTAAAACAGGTCTGAAATGTGAGGCAGTTATTCCTTCGCCAATACTTGGTTTCAAAGGAAACAAGGAGTTTTTTATTTCTCTGACCACAGGGGTCGGGGATCAGGGATCAGGGGCAAAAAAAGGCATTAACTATTCACCATTCCCTGACACCCGATCCCTGACCCCTGCTTTTTAATCTTGATTTATTATAGTTAAGCATATAAAAGAGAATTTCTTGTTTGATTCAAAATAATTCAATCAGAGGGGAGTTTAAATGAGTGAAATGGTTGAACAATTAAGAAACATTGCCTTTGTTGCGCATGGAGGTGCTGGAAAAACGTCTCTGGCGGAAGTTATGCTATATAATGCTGGAGTTATAAATCGACTGGGACGTGTTGAAGACGGTAATACCGTGATGGACTTTGAGCCGGAAGAGCTTAAACGAAGTATGAGTTTAAGCAGTGGATTTCACCAATACAACTGGAAAAAGCAGATAGTTAGTATAATTGATACGCCAGGTGACCAGAACTTTTTTTCAGATACCAGGAACTGTATGCAGGCAGCAGATGGAGTCGTTGTCGTTATAGATGCTGTTGATGGTTTGAAAGTTCAGACCGAAATGACATGGGATTTTGCTGATGAATTAGATCTTCCCCGTGTTATTTTCATAAACAAACTGGACAGGGAACGTTCTGATTTTTTCCGTACTTTTAAAGATGCCACAGATACTTTTGAACCAAAACCAATTATTCTTCAACTTCCAATAGGTTCTGAATCCGAATTTAATGGAGTTATCGACCTTATCAGCATGAAAGCTTATATCTATGATACTGAAGGCAAGTCAAAAGAGGTCGATATACCATCAGATATGCAGGAGATGGTTGAGAGTGAACGTGAAGCACTTGTCGAAAATATTGCTGAGGCTGATGATGAACTCCTCGAAAGGTATCTGGAAGGTGAAACCTTGTCAGATAATGATATTGAGTCAGCTTTAAGAAAGGGTATATTATCAAGAGCATTTGCGCCTGTCCTTTGTGGTTCCGCAACAAAAAATATAGGGATAGATCTTGTTTCAGATTTTATAATCAATTGTATGCCTTCGCCCCTTGATAGAGGCCCCAAAATCGGTACTGATCCGTCAGGCGAAAATGAAATCAAATGTTATCCTGATCCTGATGCACCCTTCTCCGCTTTTGTATTTAAGACGCTAACAGATCCATATGCCGGCCGTCTTTCAATATTTAGAATCGTATCAGGTTCGCTAGGATCAGATGGTACTTTCTATAATGTAAACAAAGGCTCAAAAGAAAGATTCAACCAGCTTTTAATGATTACAGGCAAAGAACAGAAACCAATTAAAGGCGCCGGCCCAGGCGCCATTGTTGCGGTAGCTAAACTTAAAGATACTGCCACTGGTGATACGCTTTGCAGTGAAAGTAATAAAGTAAAATTCAAATGTGTGGAACCACTTCCAACACTTATTTCATTTTCTATTGAATCCAAGTCAAAAGGAGATGAAGATAAAATTTTTATTTCTCTTTCAAAGCTTTTAGAAGAAGACACAGCTTTAAAGCTTAATAGAAATTCTGAAACAAAGGAAATTCTCTTATCTGGAAGAGGTCAAGTTCATATTGAGGCCACTATTGAAAAGCTTAAAAGGAAGTTTAATGTTGAAGTCCTGTTAAATATTCCAAAAGTACCCTATAAAGAGACAATCAAAAAAAAGGTGCGTGTTCAGGGAAAACACAAAAAACAGTCAGGCGGACATGGTCAGTTCGGCGACTGCTGGATTCAGATAGAGCCTATGCAACGGAGCAAGGGATTTGAATTTGTAGATGCTATCGTTGGTGGTGCGATACCTAAAAATTATATCCCTGCTGTGGAAAAGGGAATACTGGAAGCCTGTCAGAAGGGAGTTCTTGCTGGGTTTCCATGTGTTGATTTCAAGGTTACACTTGATGATGGATCATATCATGCGGTCGATTCTTCTGAAATGGCTTTTAAGATCGCAGGTTCTCTTGCTTTTAAAAAGGCCACCAAAGAAGCAAATCCGGTTCTTCTGGAGCCTGTAATGAAGGCTTCAATAATTACACCTGATGAATTTATGGGCGACATTATGGGCGATCTGAACAGCAGGCGAGGCAGGGTGTTAGGAATGGATACTAAAGGTAAAAATCAGGTTATTAATGCTTATGTGCCCATGTCCGAATTTTTAACCTATGCTCCGGATCTTAATTCTATGACAGGCGGTCGTGGAACATTTTCAATGGAATTATCACATTATGACGAAGTTCCTGCTCAGATAGCACAAAAAATTATAGAAGAGATAACT
>VMSQ01000301.1 GCA_013792055.1 Desulfobacteraceae bacterium | reverse complement strand
TGACTTTGGAGATGAATTTTCAAATCCTGAAATCCTGCGCCTGGTCGAGGAAAGGAATAAAGCCAGAGCAGAAAAGAACTGGGACCTTTCTGACAAGATACGCGACCAGCTTAAATCCCTTGGAGTTACAGTAAAAGACCAGAAAACTATAACTTAGTTCGCTTCGCTCACAATTGGTCGAGTAGTCGAGTAGTGAAGTGATTCAAGTTCACTTACAACTCGACGACTCGACTATTTAACTACTCGACTAAAGTCTTAGAAATTCTGAGACGTTTAATTAGAGGAAACAATGAAGCCGATATATTTTCCATTTACATATATTTCCGAACCGGTTTTAGAGGCGTTTTCCGCCTTTTTCAAGCAAATTGTTGTTTATCAGCCATCATCTCTTAACGTACCTGAAAGTATGCAAAAACTGACCGATGGCGGTTTACTTGAAATTCGTATTCCAGTTAAGGGGGATGAGAATAAAATTGATAATATTCTCAAAGACTACAAAAGTTGGGCAAACATTCATCAGGGAAGTGAGCTGGCTTTTTTCAAAATGAATCCAGATAAGATACCCTTTTTCGACGACTCCTCTGCCCTGCAAATCAAAGCAGATATAAAAAAGAAAAAACAGAAGCAAGAGGCCGAAAAAAAGCAGGACCTTCTTTTAAATGCAAAAATTTTTCTTCATATTGCCCAGGAATTCGACATGCAAAACTGGGAAATAAACAGAGATCTTTTGCTATTAGAAGAGAAAGAATTGAATCTCATTGATAATCTCAAAGGAGAGGATGAATTATCATTTAAAGAAAATAATAAAGACAAGACAGGTGGAATTGATTCCCAAAGCGACTATATGACAATAGACCGAATTATTGCATGGACACATTTGCTGCAATACGATCAGGACATGTCAGGGCTATTTATAACAAATAACCGCTCAGCTATTGAGCATATTATAGAAAAAACGCCTGAAGCAAAAATTGTACTTAATATAGATTCAATACCTCTGACTAATAGCGATGATGAAAAGAGAGAGAAATGGCAGAACAGTTTAAGCGAACAACTTGAATTAATTATAGGAAACTCTCTGCCCGCATCAGAAGGCATCAAAATTAAATCTCCTTTTGATAAAGACGACGGCAAAAAAGTTTCCTTAACATTATATCTTATCCAGGACGAATCTCCTTATAAATTTTTTACCCGCAGCACCTGGCATAAAACGCCTGTTAAAGGAACAAATAAGGAAGCCGGAGTTAACAATACTCTGATAGGATTTGTTGAATAATCACCTGCAAAAAATTTTGTCAGAACACTTGACTATCATTATTAGTTGGTATAATGAATTTTTCTGATATGTAAAAAAACAAGGTTGAGTTTATCACCGTTAATTAATTTATTAAGAAAGGAGACTTTTTCAAATGGCTTTTAAACCTACTGTCGACCTAGATAAATGTGAAGGTTGTGAAGAATGTGTGGAAAACTGCCCTTCTGAAGTTATGGAAATGAAGGATGGCAAAGCATTCGTAGCTAATGAGGATGAATGTCTTGGCTGTGAAACATGTGTAGAAGTTTGCGAACAAGGTGCTATAACTGTTGAAGAAATTTAATTAATTTGCAATTTCTTTTCCATTTTTCTATCAGCTAAAAGGTGGGCCGTAAGCCCACCTTTTTTTTAGATAATGCCTGATAATAATTCTATAATAAAATATCCCGACATGGCCCTTGTAAAACAAAGGCTTTATAAATCAGGAAGTAAGGATTTATCTGCTAAAATATTATCTACTCTATCGTCATTACCTATTCCCAATAGTATAAAGCCCGGAGAAACCGTAGCTGTAGCAGTTGGGAGCAGAAAAATCAGCAAAATTGACAGAATACTTTACTATTGTTTGGAGTATCTAAAAAAAAAGGGGTTCAAGCCTTTCATCATACCCGCTATGGGAAGTCATGGAGGCGCCACAAGTGACGGCCAGAGGAATGTCCTTGCAAAATTTGGGATCACGGAAGCTGCGATGGGAGTTCCTGTTATTTCCGATATGGATGTTGAATGTATAAGCGAAGTCCCAAAAGGTCCGAAAATATATATTTCAAAAACAGCTTTAAAGGCAGATCATATAGTAATTATAAATAGGATAAAGAACCATACCAAGTTCAGGGCTGATATAGAAAGCGGCCTGTGCAAAATGCTGTCAATAGGTCTCGGCAAAGCAAAAGGTGCTGCGGAATTTCATCAATGCGCTATAAAGAATAGCTTCAGAATTATTGAAGATGCTGCAAAAACTATCATCAATAAATGTAATATTCTTTTCGGAATAGCTCTTCTGGAAGATGGATTCGGGGATTTAGCCCATGTAGAAGCAATTTTACCATCATCAATTATAGAACGCGAAAAAATACTTCTCAAAGATGCTGCCGCAATGATGGGGCATATCCCATTTGACCCTCTCGATATTTTAATAATAGATTATATCGGCAAAGATATCAGCGGAATCGGCATGGATTCCAATATTACAGGCAGACACAGGGATATCCTGGGAGATTTTTATACCGCTCCCCATGTGAAACGTATATTTGTAAGGGAGTTGTCACCTGATTCAGACGGCAATGGTCACGGAATCGGCCTTGCAGATATTACCACAAAACGGCTTGTCGATGCACTGGATTTAAGGAAAACATATACAAATGCTATCACTGCAATTTCGCCTGAAAAAGCAGCCATACCGATACATTTTGACACAGACCGCGCAGCGCTTGATGTATGTGCAAAAACCATAGGTTTAGACTCAATGGAAGATGCACGTATCGTTAGGATTAAAAATACAGCAACCCTCGAACTTTTACAGGTTTCAAAAGCACTTTTGCCGGATATTTTATCAAATCCAAATTTAAAACAGATAACAGAATGGACTCCTTTTCAGTTTGACAATAATGGCAATCTGCCTGAGCTGTCTTCCTTATTGTCCTATAGACTTTCAGATAAATAATTTCACAAGGCCAGAAGGAGGAAGGCGTATTAGTTATACGTCGACGACTGATAACGCAGTGAAATTATTTATCTGAAAGTCTATAGTAAAAGGTTATGAAAGATGATAAAATTATCCATCATTATATTTTCCAGACAGCCTTTGGTTATTCTGCAATTTTTTATAAAAAAAGTCCGTTTTTACTAACAAGGATAATTCTTCCTGAAACAAATCATAAAAACAAACGGCAAAATTACAAGCCTCATAAGAAAGCTATTATTATATCAAAAGCAATAATAGATTATTTTAATGGAACGCCTGTTCATATGCTCAAGCCTTCCTGGGAATGGCTGGATGCAGGCGGACTTACTGAGTTGCAAAAATCCGTATATTTCGCCACAGCAAAAATTCCATATGGAACACTTAGTTCATATAAAAAAATCGCTGAAGTCATTAACACGCCCAACGCGTATCGTTTCGTAGGCACCACACTTGCCAAAAATCCTTTCCCTGTCCTCATACCATGTCACAGAGTAATCCGAAGCGATAATACAATCGGCCGGTTTGCCGGAGGAACAAATCTTAAAATAAAAATGATAGAACTCGAAAGAAATACCGTTAAAAAATTTAATTTCAAACCGCTGCCGATTAATCATCTTTAAGCCATTTTGTCCATTTGTTTGTTGAGTTCGCGCAGGTGTCTTTATTCTTTTCTAAGTGTTTCCAGAGGTTGACGGTTTCCTTGCCGTATTGTTTTTAAAAGTCCCGTGCTTTGAGCGTTGAGATCGTGTTTATGTCGGTTTCGGAAAGCTCCTGAAGATTGGAATTGTGGAACTGTATCTTTAAACTCAATTCTCCATAGCCTTGACATGTTTTTTCTATACCAAACTGATATTTTTACAAAAAAATATTCCCCTTGAGTTTTTGGCTGAAATCAGACATATTGTTACCACTTGAAAACAAGTGAGGACTCTTTGTCTGGAGTAGAAAATGAAAAAACGACCTGAAGAAATTTTCCGCAAGCACGGTGGCCGGCTTCGAATGAGCGAGGCCATCAAACACGGCATCACACGCTATATGCTCTATTCGCTGAGGGATAAGGGTGTCATCGAACAAGTGAGCAGAGGTATTTATCGGCTGGTGGAACTGCCTCCTATCAGCAACCCCGATCTGGTTACGGTGAGCCTTCGCTTTCCGAACATCGTCATCTGTCTTGTCTCCGCACTGGCCTATCATGACATCACGACTCAGATTCCGCATGATGTTTCCGTAGCGGTACCAAGGGACTCACGGATGCCTTCACTCGATTATCCTCCCATCCAAGCCCACAGATTCTCGAATGAAGCATACAAATCCGGCATCGAGAAGCATCGGATTGATGGAGTGCACGTCAAAGTTTACAGCCCCGAGAAAACCCTGGCCGACTGCTTCAAGTTTCGCAATAAGATCGGAATGGACGTGGTGCTGGAAGCACTGAAATTCTACAAGACACGAAAGAAGTTCGACCTCGGCGAACTGCTCAAATACGCCAAGATCTGCCGGGTAGAAAAGGTGATGCGGCCATACCTGGAGGCGACGCTATGAAGTCTCCCAGAAACATCCCCGCGTCCGTCCGGCAACATATCCTCAACCGCGCCAGTTGTCGCGGCCATTTCCTCCGGCAAACCAAGTCCCACAAACTGGATCGCATCCTGCCCATGGTCCTGAGCCGATGGACTCCCATCAAGAAGAGCTCATAGGCGTATGCAGTATTTTTAAGAATTTCTGAACTTCACTCGTGACTTCCCAGGGTACTTGCGGGGTAACTTGCTGCGCGGAAGGCAAAATAGCAGGAAGGAATGTCACATACACTGAACCAGCCTGTTCCGACCAGGCCGA
>VMSQ01000100.1 GCA_013792055.1 Desulfobacteraceae bacterium | reverse complement strand
AAGTAAAATTATCCAGCGTCGCTATAAATTATAAAATTTTAAAGTGGCCGGAATGCTCCGGAATTGGTGGCCGGAATCAAGCGGAATGGGTGGCCGATTTGTTCCGGAATTGGTGGCCGGAATGGAGCGGAATACGCAGATGCGATCCAATAAAGCTGTTAAGGGATGTATGGGGTAGTTTGAAGCCGGGCGGAGTGCTTATTATCGTAAATCAGGGAGAAGCCGAGCATCGTGCTCAGAAAGACATGCTTCTGTTAGAAAACATTCGACCGGCAGCCGCATTTCAACACCTATCTCAATTATATCAGTATAAATTAGTCAGGTACGTGCTGGTGGCAATCAATGCCGCTTAAGAAAATCGTCACAGGTGGCAAACTCAGCTTGTGAGAAAAAGCGGGCTAAAATGGAAAAAACAAAAAGGGTTTGCAAGTTACTTAAATCACTCGCAAACCCTTTATTTTAACTGGAGGCGGCAATCAGATTCGAACTGATGAATAGCGGTTTTGCAGACCGCTGCCTTACCACTTGGCTATGCCGCCAAAAAAATGGAGCGGGAAACGGGATTTGAACCCGCGACTTCGACCTTGGCAAGGTCGCACTCTACCACTGAGTTACTCCCGCTCAAAGAGACCTTTGCAAAACGCCCCCTTTTGCCCAATTGCAGCGTCAGACTCAAATTTTGGCACGCAGTGAAGCTTTAGCGCTATCCTCGAAATACTCAATGTATTCCTGCATTTAAAATTTTCGCCTTCCTTGAACTTGAACAAAATTGAGCATTTTTCAAAGGTCTCTCAAGAAGTATGTTTTCTAAATATTTATCTTTATATTGTCAACAATAAAATAACCTGGGAATAAAAGTTAGTCATGCAGAAGATCTCTAAATCTCATGAAATAATCAACCCCGGACCAAACCGTCAACACCAGGGCTGGCCATAAAAAAACTATTCCTATTGCATGAAGATTTATCCCAAAATAAGGATAGTGCAATAAAAGGGGTATTATTGAGGCTATCTGAAAGCCGATTTTGTACTTGCCAAGGATAGATGCAGAGACATCCTTTTTTCTTTCAACAATAATATTCCGAAGACCTGTTACTGCAAGCTCGCGCCCTATAATGATGCAAACCATCCAGGCAGGTATCCATCCGAGAGATGAAAGCATAATAAATGTCGAGGAAACAAGGAGTTTATCTGCAAGTGGGTCCATGACTTTCCCAAAATTAGACACAAGCCCCTTTTTCCTTGCATAAAAACCATCAAGATAATCAGTTATGGCTGCTACACTGAAAAGTATGGCAGCCATAAAAGTACAAAATCTGTTCGGGAATAGAAGGAGAATTACTATTACCGGAATAGCTGCAATGCGATATAGAGTCAAGTTATTGGGATGACTAAATAAGTTCTTTATATTGAATGAAAACATTGGCTTCAGTTTAATACTTTATTTCTGTGCTCTGTTCCAGTCATCAAGAAAAGCTTTAATCCCTTTGTCGGTAAGAGGATGTGATGCAAACTTGCTAAGCACTTCAAACGGAATGGTTGCTATGTCCGCACCCATAAGAGCCGCATCAAGTACATGCAGCGGATTGCGTACGCTTGCCACAATTATCTCTGTATCATATGCATAATTATTGTAAATCTCTAAAATCTGTTCTACCAGCAGAAGGCCATCATGAGAGATATCATCAAGCCGCCCTACAAAAGGGCTCACATAGGTTGCCCCTGCTTTTGCCGCCATAAGCGCTTGAAGCGGGGAAAAGATAAGAGTAACATTTGTCTTTATTCCCTCTTCTGAAAGTCGGCGAGTTGCCTTTATACCATCAATCGTCATAGGAACCTTGACGACAATATTTTCGTGAATGCCTGCAAGCTGGCGGGCTTCCTTGAGCATACCCTCGGTATCCAGGCTGATAACCTCAGCGCTTATAGGGCCGTCAACTATTTTACAGATTTCTTTTAAGATATCTTGAAAATTACCTTCCTCTCTTGCAATGAGAGACGGATTGGTCGTCACCCCGTCAGCCATGCCCATGCTGCTGGCTTCTTTTATTTCTTCTATGTTAGCAGTATCGATAAAAAACTTCATCTATTTAAACCTCCAGTTTCGATGCTCCTTCAAGATGATCTGAAAAAGCAATTAATTTTATAATATTTTACCACAGATTTACACAGAATTACACTGAATTATCAATAGGCCCACTCTCAAGCGAGTTGCTTTGACATAATTTATCAATTGAACTTCGTCCTGATTTCAGTGAAGCTCCGTGTCGTTCCGTGGTGAATTTTTGCTTAATTTTCAAGTACGTTCCTTCTGCTGTGAAGCAATAAACTTGTCTCTGCACTCTGTGCTGCAAAAATATAAATCTTTTCCATCAACCAGGAGATGGACCCCGTTTCTTTTAGGAAAATATGTCTCACAAAAGGGATCTTTGATCATTATGTCATCGACTACATTATCAGTTTTGCCAAAACCAGCCTTACTCTGTGTGTTTTTCAGTTTCCAGAATTTCAGCAACCTGTAGGTAAGATATATTACTCCTGCAAATATTAATAATCGAAACAATATTGAACTACCTTTTGGTGTTTATCATCCAGATTATTCAAAAGATATTGCATATCCATTTTTAAAACAGGATGAACTAATTTTGAATCTATATCACAAATAGGTTTTAACACAAAGCGTCTTTTATGCATTTCAGGATGAGGAATAATAAGTTTAGATGAATTTATTACAATATCATCATAAAAAATTATATCCAGATCTAAAATCCTGGGGCCATACTTAATTGGTTCTTTATTACGTCCTGCATGTTTTTCTATTATTTTCAGTTTTTATAAACTCTGAAATGGATCGATTCAGGTTTCAATTTTT
>VMSQ01000123.1 GCA_013792055.1 Desulfobacteraceae bacterium | reverse complement strand
TTGCTCAAATAGCGCTAAAGCTTCACTTCGTGTCGGCGTCAGACTCAAATTTTAAGCCTCGAAATACTCAATGTATTCCTGCATTTAAAATTTTCGCCTTCCTTGAACTTGAACAAAATTGAACATTTTTCAAAGGTCTCGACACTTTTGGCAACATAAAATTTTAGGATGTATTTTCCGTGGTATTGGCGGGCTGAATTTCCCAGAAAGCTACAACTCGATTCCTTCCTTCCTCCTTTGCGCGGTAAAGAGCCTTGTCTGCGCATTCAATCAGGGTCTTAGCATCCTGGATATCCGGATGATAGTAACAGGCAACTCCTATACTGATGTTTACCGATAGTACAAGATCTTCCGCCTGGAATTTATGCTGCTCTACAGTCTTTCGCAGGCGTTCGGCAATATCGTATGCATCATTTGCTTCTGTATGATACAGGATCAAGACAAATTCTTCTCCTCCATAACGGGCTGCAAGATCGCTATCCCTCATTAAATTTTTGACCAGCTCGCTAAGTGTTTTGAGGACTATATCTCCAACCGGATGTCCATAAGTATCATTGAATTTTTTAAAGTGATCTATGTCGAACATGACACATGCGAGAGATTCGTTATAGCGCAGAGCCTTTTTAAAATCTTTTGCAATAGTTTCCTGAAAATATCGGTGGTTGTAAAGACCCGTCAACCCATCGCGGTTTGCCATTTCAAGCAGCAGGCGATTTTTTTCCTGCACACTTTCATAAAGTTCCTTAATACGCAGATGAGTGTTGACCCTGGCTCTCAGTTCTCCCTCGTCAAAGGGTTTTGTTACATAATCCGAGGCGCCCAATTCCAATCCTCGTACTTTATCGGCATGCTCTGCCTTGGAAGTAAGCATGATTATTGGTATGTCTTTAATAGTTGAGTCGTTTTTGATACGTTCGCAAATCCCGTATCCGTCCATTCCCGGCAGAACCAGATCCAGTAGAATTAAGTCTGGTTTTTTGTCTCTTGCTATATCTAAGCCCGTCTCACCGTCCTGAGCCAGAAGAACCTCATGGCCTTGCTTGGTCAGAATATTTTTTGCAACATGCGCTATCAGCTTGCTGTCATCGATTACCAGAATTGTAGGCATTTTATAGATAGCTCCTTTTTTATATCTGTTGCTTTTTTACTTTTGCAAGTACAAGAACAGGTATATCATCGGGTGAAGCAACAACGTCAATACCACCTCGCTTAATAGCTGCATTAGGCATTCCAAAAACTACACAGCTGGCTTCATCCTGAGCGATGGTATATGCACCGGCCTTTTTCATAGCTAAAATCCCATCGGCCCCATCTTCTCCCATGCCGGTTAATATTATTCCCACAGCATTTGGGCCGGCGCTTTCGGCGACCGAGTGGAAAAGTATATCTGCCGATGGACATTGCTGTCTTGTATTTGACGCTTCGACCGTTTTGATAAAGTAACCATTACCTTCTCGGACAACTCTTATATGTTTTCCTCCCGGTGCGATCAGCACCTTTCCTTGATCAATGCGATCCATGTCGCAGGCCTCGCGCACTTCAAAAGGAAACAGGCTGTTTAGCCTCTCCGCAAAGGCCTTTGTATATTGTGCAGCCATGTGCTGAGCAATAACGATACCTTTTGTCTGAAAAAAGAAACCGGAAAGAAGTTTTTGAATTACCTGAGGTCCACCCGTAGAAGCGCCAATTGCAATTAGTTTGCTGGAGACTTTATAATATTCTTTCTCAGCCTTAAGTTCTGGTTTATGTTTAAGAAGATCGGCCTTAACCCGTGACTGCGCCGCAGTCCTGACCTTTGCGATAATTTCATCCCTTAATTCCGCAAGTCCTTTTTCTACGTCTTGTGACGGCTTTGTTACAAAATCAACTGCTCCGGCCTCAAGTGCCTCCATGGTTCGCAAGCTGTTTTTATGTGTATAGGAGCTTATCATTATCACGGGAATGGGGCGATAACTCATGAGGCGTTTTAAAAAGGTAATGCCGTCCATTCGAGGCATCTCGATATCGAGGGTAATGACATCAGGAATGTCCCTCATTATCCATTTCTTAGCTTCAAAAGCATCAGAAGCCACTCCCATTACAACAATATCCGGTCTACTGGAAAGAATACGTTTGAGAATTGTCTGTACAACAGGAGAGTCTTCTACAATGAGTACGCGTATGGGTTTCATATTCTAAAACAGAACCACAGAAGAAGTTGGCGTAATGTCCCTTTTTCGGAATATCAAACTCTTATAGGACTTTTCTTCGTTAAAGGTTTCAATATCTTTTTTCATATTAAATCTTTTCAGCAATACTTTTGCCGTGTCTGTAAAAAACATTATTTTTCTGCCATCGTATCCACCCAGGTCTTCCTTTTGTATCGGTATGCCTTCAAGTTCGAGAAACTTTTTTACAAATCGTATGTTCGAGCCGGTCACATCTCCGTCAGCTTTTCTGAATTCCAGAACATTTCCTCCACCAAATATCTTAGCAGCGAGATTTTTTCTTTTTGCTCCGCATTTTATAAGTTCACCGATAAGAAGTTCCATCGCATACATACCATATCTGCCTACTTCTGATACCATTATTTCATCAGGACGAATCATACTCGGCAGGAGGTAGTGATTCATTCCTCCAATTTTTTTTTCATGATCATAGATGCAGGCGGCAATGCATGATCCGAGAATTGTATGAAGGATTTCTCCATTTTTCGAGGCATAATACTCACCTGCGCGGAGCATGTTTACGGTTTTGTTATATTTTTTACTGTAAAATCTTGTCATATAATATCAATTCTTGCGGTATATTGAACTTTCTATGATTTTAAATCGGTTATCAATTCCAACAAGCGACTCAGAAAGACCGAGGCACAAATATCCTTTTGGTTCAAGAAGACGGTAGAACTGGTCAGCAATCATCTTCCTTGCCTGGTTATCAAAATATATCATAACATTTCGACAAAAAATCATATCAACAGGGCCTTTAATCCTGTTAATAGACATTAACAGATTGAGTCTTCGAAATATAATTTTTTTTTTAATGACCTCCTTTATCTGAAAGATCTCTTCTTCTCCAACCAGTTCTTTGCGAAAGTACTTTTCCAGGTATTTGGATGGAATATCTTTAACCTGCTTTTTGGAATACCGTCCTAAACAAGCAATTTTAAGGGAATCTGTGTTAATATCAGTGGCCAGGAACTTGATATCCCAATCTCTATTAGCGCCAAGCACTTCATTTGCAATTATGGCTATGCTGTAAGGCTCCTGTCCGGTGGAACATCCTGAGGACCAAATCCTGATACGTTTTTCATTATTTTTTTGCTTGAGCAATTCAGGAAGGATAGATTTACGCAAAAGTTCAAAATGTAGATCTCCCCTGAAAAACTCGGTTTTATCAATGGTAACGGTGTTAACAAGGTGCCGCAGCTCCTTTTCCCCTTCGGGTTTTAAAAGGTGGCGATAGTAGGCAGAAAAAGATTTTAATCCCAATTGCTGAAGCCGGGGAGCCAATCTTATACCAAGAATGTTTTGTTTTCTCGGCCTGATAAGAATTCCAACTTTACTCTTAACCAGTCTTTGTATGAGATTAAAATCTTTTTTGGAAAACAGCGGGGGTATTTTATGTGGCATCAGCCAATTCGAGCTCTTGAGGGCTTAACAGATGATTCATGTCCAAAAGAATTATCATTTCATCGCCCTTTTTCCCGACCCCTTTTAAATATTCACGCCGAATGTTAGGTGGCAGATTACCTGTTGTTTGAAATTCTTCAGGGAGAATCTCAAGCACATCTGAAATGTCATCAACAATTATACCCATTATCCGTCCTGAGATTTCCACTACAATGATCACGTGAAACTGTGTGTACTCTTCTATGGGCAGATTAAATTTTTCACGCAGATCAAAAACAGGAATAATGGCTCCCCGAAGATTAATAATTCCCTTGATAAACCCTTCCATTTGGGGAAGGGGGGTTATCTTTCGGTAACTTAGAACTTCTTTTACTTTAAAGATTTCAATCCCAAAAGGCTGCTGATTAATAGAAAAAACGATATATTGGGTTTTAACCATCAGAATTCCTCAAAGCCTTCTTCAAATTCTTTTTCTAACAAATCTTCATCAATATCTTCAACAGTTCCTTTGCTCAGCAGATCTTGCTGTAGCGGGGTAGTGACAGTTTTGGACTTGCGACGATTCTTTGAATCAGAGGATTTGTAACGATCTGTTTTAAAAGCTACTTTCGAAATTTCTTCATTCTCCGCCTTTTCATCGAGAATAAATACTCCTGCTATGTTATGAAGCTGTTCCGCCTTTTCGGTTAGTTGCTGAGTCTCCTGAGAAATCTCATCCACAAAATAGGCGTTCTTTTCATTGACATCACTCAGATCCTGGGTCCCCTGGCTGATTTGTTCTATCCCTTTTGAACTTTCATCTGTTCCCTGGCTAACTTCTCCAAGCGCATCTGAAACCTGTTGAGAAGTATTTACAATCTTTGTCAAACCCTTTTTCAGTTCATCAACCCATTGACCGGATGTCGTTACCTTGCTCATAATTTCCCGCACCAATAGCTGAATATCCTTAGAAGCAGATCCGCTTCTTTTTGCGAGATCCCGCACTTCATTCGCTACTACCGCAAAACCGCGTCCCTGTTCTCCAGCCCTTGCTGCTTCGACAGCAGCATTAATTGACAGCAGATTAGTTTGAAAGGTTATTTCATTTATCAGCTCCATCATTTCAACGATTTTTTGACTTGCATTTGACATTTCCACCATGGCATGGGCTGTTTTTTCAACCTGACTTACCCCTTCCTGGGCTACATTTACTGCTTCTTTTGACAGTGTGTCAGCACGTCTGGTATTTTTCAAGTTTTCAGCTATGGTGGTTACAAGCTGTTCAAGGGTGGCGCTAATTTCTTCCATGGCTGATGCTTGTTGCTGTGTGCGCTGGGAAAGACTCTGGTTTCCATGGGAGATTTGCATGATTCCCTTGATAACAGGAACGATATGATTTTTAACCTGGATTACCAGATTAACTATTGCATCCAGCGTTTCATTCATCCTGTTTGTAAGTATATCCATGGCATCTCCGGAGCCTGAAATCACACCCCGTATTGTAAAATCGCCCTGCCCGACACGTTCGAGCATTTCAGAAAGATCCTTAACTTTGTTTTCCAAAGCTTTTTTGGCCTCTCCTTCCCTGCCATATGCTTCATGAAGATTTTTTTCAGCTTCCACCTCTGCACTAACATCACGAATTATCTCAAATGCTCCAAGAACTTTACCTGATGAATCTTTCAATATAGAAGAAATAGACACAACAGGAATTTCTTTTCCTTTGCCATCTGTTAGAGTCATCTTTACTGCTTCGCTGAGTTCACCTGTTTGCAGCGCTTTCTTGACAGGGCAGTCTTTTTCGCATGCGGTGCTTTTGAATACTTTATGGCATAGTTTGCCTATTATATTTTCCGGAGCAAGGCCTATTACACGAGCTGCATTTTCGTTAATGAAAGTAACTTTCATGTCCGGATCAACCATAAAGAAAGGATCAACTATGCCGAGCTTAAGGCTGTTGGCGTATTCTATACGGTCACGTATGCTTGTTACCATCTGGTTGAAATTATGGGCTAATTTCCCAATCGAATCTTCATAATCATCGTGGGCTTTTACTGTGACATCTCCTGCAGCAACCTGTTCGGTTTTCTCCCTTAATCGCTGAATACGTTTTGTAACCAACCTGGAAAAAAGAAAATTCATTAATACCACCAGCCCTACAAGAGCTATCGTGAATTCAATAATTAACTGGTTCCTGGTATGGCTGATTGAGGCAAGCACCTTTTTGAGAGTCTGTTTTATTACCATGGTGCCTAATACTTTTCTGTTGGCTCCATGGCAGTGATGGCATGCTGATTCATTGAGGATAGGTTTTATGGTAACCAGAAAAGGTTCATCTCTTATCTCGTCTTGAAAGGATGTGTCAGGTGCTTTGCCTGTTAACAGAGTCTCTCCAAGGGCATTGCGTGAATTGTCATAATTGAGATGGTTTTTCATATTACTGTGAATAAACCCTTCTTCTGACGCATAAATAATATCCTGATTAAAGTCGGTAATATAGACCTGAACGCCGGTCATGTACTTTTTAATACCCCTTAGCTGTTCTTCTACTGTTTTTTCGTCTCCTATTGACATGGGAAACTTCATGGCGCTGTATGTATTTTCCAGCAACCGGTTTGAAAACTCTGCAATTTGATTCATAGAGGAGTCTGTGTAGGAGACAATGCTTTGATAGAGACTGAATCCCATAAAGAGACCTGCAACCAAAATGGTAGTTACCAAAAATTTGGTTCGCAACTGTGACTTTTTCAAAAGCGAATGCATTAAATTAATCATAAATATTTACCTCCAGATGATCAGTGGGAACCGGCAAAAATTATAGGCTTATATCGAAAGGCCTGAACCCGCTCTTGAATGTGACATTCCTTGCAAATGTCTATTGTCACGTTGCGAATAATGTGAGCTGGATCTTCTGTTTTGACATGAAGACTGCCGGGGCCGTGGCAGGCTTCGCACCCTGCATTTTTAAGTTCAGGTGTCTTTTCAGCACTTGTAAAACCGCCAGGCTTGCCGTATCCCATGGTATGGCAGGCATAGCATCCTTTGATTTCATCTTCAGTAAGACCTTTTTTCATTTTTTGTACACTTTCGAAAGAGCGGCTTTTTCTTGCATGACTTTTGTAAGAGTCATACTGGGTTTCGTGGCATGGTTTACAAGAATCACAGCCCACGTACCGGTTTTCTTTTTTTTCTTCTGCTAATGAAGGAAATGAAAAAAGGAGAAAAACCAGGAAGAATAAACATGATGCAAACCACCATATTCGGATATTGATATTATGTATTTTTTTGTTCATATCCTACTCCTAGATAAGATTTTTATTAAAAAAGATTTCCTCAAGGTCAAAAAGGTCAAGGACAAGTGCAACAGAGCCATCGCCCATAATGGTTGCGCCGGATATGCCCCTTACATTCCGATAGTGCGATTCAAGACTTTTGACCACAATCTGCTTGCAGTCAAGGACTTCGTCTACTAGAAGCCCGAATTCCTGCCTCCCGGTATCGAGAAATACCAGAACCTTCCCTTGATTGTTGATATTTGACATTTCGCTTCCGTAAACACGGGATAAATCCATTATAGGAAGATATACGTTTCTAAATCTATAGAGTTTTTCATTTCCTCCAAAAGACCGCATATTGCTTTGATCGAACTTTTCGGTTCCAACCAGACCCCAAAGAGGCACCAGAAAAGACATGTCTTTTTCTTTAAAGTGGAGAGCATCGGTTAGGGCAAATGTTAGAGGAAGGGCGAGGGTAAAAGTTGTCCCTTTATCCTTTGCTGTTTCAATTTTCAGGAAGCCGCCCAGGTTTTCAACTGCTGTTTTAACAACATCCATACCGACTCCCCTTCCAGATAGCTTTGTAACATTCGCTTTGGTAGAAAAGCCTGGACTACAGATAATATTTGCAAGGGTTTTATTATCTATTTCATCATCCGGCACTTCAATTCCCATTTCCAGAGCTCGTTGTCGTATTTTTTCAATATTAAGACCGCGGCCGTCATCCCTGATCTGGACGAAAATCTGTCCTCCCTTCTGATATGCCTTGAATTCTATTGTTCCCTCTGCAGATTTGCCTTTTGCTATTCGTTCTTCAGGAGACTCAATACCATGATCCACACAGTTTCGCACCAGATGTTTCAAAGGATCTGTGATGCACTCTATAACTTCCTTGTCCAGTTCAGTTTCAGTACCTGACATTATGGCTTTTATCTTTTTGTGCTGATCCAATGCAGTATCTCTGGCAATTCTCTGGAATCGTTGGAATGTCCCTTCCAGAGAAAACATACGTACCTGAGCAACTCTTTCTTGGAATTCACGGTTTATTTTAAGTAAATTTTCCAGTTCTTGCTCTATGTCTAATATATTTACAGTTTCTCTATCTGAAAGAATGCTTTGCATTTTGGAAAGACCGACACCTACTTCCTCGGCAAGATTAACAAGGCAATTTATTTTTGTAACATCAACCCTTATGCTCGTTTTGCGATAGACAGCCCGGCTTTCTTCCTGCATGGAGATAGCCGTCTGCAAAGTCTTTTTATCAACTTTCTTTTCTTCTACAAGAATTTCTCCAATTTTTTTCTGTTTTTTTAGAGCGTTATCCAGGTCGTTTTTGGAGATATCTTTTTTTTCAATGAGAGCTTCACCAATGGGCATTTTTCCGGCTTTAAGATCTATCCCATCTTTGTAACGGTCTGTTATTTCTTTTATCTCAATATTGTTGTCATCTTTGACGAACATAAATACATTTTCGATTTCCTGAAAAGGTGCAGTGCTCTTCAGGATAATGCGCCATGAAATATACAGCTTGTAAATATCTATTTTTTCATAGCGTGGAAGCTCAGAAATGTCCGAAACCACATCAACAAACTCGCCCATTTCTTTCAGGCTCAGAAGAAGAAGGAGAGGATCTATACCTGACTCAAAAAGATTTTTTCTAAATATAAGATCTATATTATAATAATACCATTTTGGGGCTTCAACTGGAATATCGGTGATCGTTTCGGGTAAACCAGCATCTTCATGGGGAATACCCTCCAGTCCCAGGAAACGATTTACTTGGGCCTTTTTTGTTTCGAGAACTTTAGGTTCAATGTTTGTATCACCTCTGGCACAATTATCTACCGTGTTGCGGATAAAATCGATTGCTTCCAAAAGAAAGGAAATTAGGGGCTTGGTTATAGGAACTTTTCCGTCTCTAAGTCGGTCCAGAAGGTTTTCTAGAAGATGGGTGTATTCTGAGATCTGGTCGAATCCGACCATTGCTGAGCCACTCTTAAATGTATGGACAGCCCGAAAAAGTTCTTCAAGGGCTGGTCCTGTCCCAGGTGCGGATTCCAGGCGCAGAAGACTTTCTTCAGAAGTTTTAATCAGATCTTCTGTTTCGGCAAAGAAGATCTCTAAAGTTTCGTCACGTTCGTTCATTGGGCCCACACTAGTTTCTTTACTGCCCACAAGAGCTGTTCGGGCTGAAAGGGCTTAACTAACCATCCCGAGGCCCCAGCGGCCCTTCCCTTTTCGATCATATATTTTTCTGATTCGGTGGTGAAAACTAGAATCGGGAGGAATCGGAGGTCGCTTTTTTTGATATTTTCTATGAAGGTGATACCATCCATTTCGGGCATGTTTATATCTGTCACAATCAGGGCGAGATTTTGCGGGCTCTCCTTCATGCTCTCCAGCTTTTTCAGGGCATCCTTTCCGTCCTCAGCCTCAGTTACCTTATAACCGGCATTCCTAAGGCAAAAGGAAACCATTGACCTAATGGTAGGTGAATCATCTACTATTAAGATATGCTTTTCCATGTTTCTCCTACTTAAAGTGATCGGTTCCAAGTTCACGGTTCACGGTTCAGGGTTCACGGTTGACAACCTTTGAACCTATGAACTTTGAACTGTGAACTTTCTTTATTGATGCGTCATCCTTTTGTTAACAGCCAGTTAGAACTCTTCAACCGTGAACCGTGAACGTTGAACCGCTCAACCCATGTCTTATTATATCAGCTCCTTTTTAAGATCGCTTAGTTCCAGAATTTTTTCAAGCTCGGAAGACATATCAGTAATTTTCCAATTGACTTCCGAACTCCGTGCTTTCCTGAAGGCGATGAGCAACTGGATTGAAGCTGTATCGGCATAGACAACCTTTTCCATGTTGAGGAAAATATTTTTTATACGGTCAAGAGAAGAATCTAGAAACTCTTTCAGGTATTCAAGGTCATGTATGGTCAATTTCCCTTTAAACCGGAAAGTTCCTTCTGCATCTTGGTTTACGGTAAATTGCCTGGTCTCCATTTTTAGTTATCTTTATTCCCTTGAACGATTTGACGCCCTTTCATTAAAAACATGACGAAGAATATATTTTAGCAGGAGTATTTATTAAGAACAATAAGAAACCTTTGAATTTTGATAGAAATAGTCTAAATTGTCATTCCCGTGAAAACGGGAATCCAGTCCCCGATCAGGTCGAGGACAAGCATTCTCAATCAGTTATAGATTCCCGCTTTCGCGGGAATGACGGGAAGAGGGCATTTTTCAAAGGTCTCAATAACTAATTGTAAGTTATATCAATTTTAATCTATTACAATTAAATAAAAATATCAATACCTTTCTTAACGTTTCGGAATTTTTACAACTTATTGAGAATAAAGGAACTTCTTCGAGATCTGAGTTTCTGCCTCGCACATGGAATAATGGAATAATGGAATGGTGGAATATTGGAATGTTGATTTCAAAAGGAAATTACTTATTTACGAACATTTATAACTTTCATGTCAAGGAAATTTTACCAATAAACCACTACCCATTTCCCCGGAACCAATTATTCCATAATTCCAGTATTCCAACATTCCAATTGTGAGCGAAGCAAACTAACTTGGATCAAGCAATTCTTGTTATAGAAATCAACATCCATATACCGATGACTATAAAAAAGATTCCTGCCCCGACTTGTATATAATTTGGAGGTAAAAGGCGACTTAACACTGCCCCAAATAATACCGCAAGAAGGGAACTCACAATCAGGGCAAAAGCTGAGCCCAAAAATACAGAAATCTTTGAATTGTAATTAGCTGAAAGGCATAATGTGGCTAGTTGGGTTTTATCTCCAAGTTCTGCAAGGAATACTAAACCAAACGTAGTAATAAAAACTTTAAAGTCCATGCTTTTTTCCGGTTAGAAGTTCTGTTGCTTTTTGTACAATGTTTTCAGATGTAAAACCGAATTTTTCCATTACTATATTTCCAGGAGCAGAGGCGCCGAATTCATTTATACCAATTATTGCACCACCGCTTCCCACATAGCGTTCCCAGCCCATTGGGATGCCAGCCTCAACAGCGATCCGTATATTTACATCAGGCAGGAGTACTTTATTCTTATATTCCTGTGATGTTTTTTCAAAGAGTTCCCAGCTCGGCATACTTACTACTCTGGCAGAGATACCCTTTTCTTCAAGAATTTTCCCTGCTTCGAGCGCAATATGCACTTCCGAGCCTGTAGCTATTAGTATAACATCTGGTTTTCCGTCGAAATCTGAAAGAATATAAGCACCGTTAACAAGGTTATTAGCAGAGCTGTAAATTTTCCTGTCAATAACGGGAAGTTTTTGACGGCTGAGGATTAATGCCACCGGACCATCAGTATTTTTTGCGGCAAAACGCCATGCTTCTGCTGTTTCTGTAGCGTCAGACGGCCTGATTACTGTCAGACCGGGAATCGCCCTTAAACTGGCCAACTGCTCTACCGGCTGGTGAGTTGGCCCATCTTCGCCGACTGAAATGCTGTCATGAGTAAAAATGTATATTACAGGCAATTTCATCAGTCCGGCAAGGCGAATTGATGGTCGCATATAATCGGCGAAAACAAGGAATGTCCCGCCATAAGGCCTAAGTCCTTTATGAAGGGCTATTCCTGAAATTATTCCTCCCATGGCATGTTCCCTTACTCCAAAACGTATATTCCGTCCGTCGGGCTTGTTTTTTTGAAAATCATGAGAAGATTTAATAATTGTATTATTTGAAGGAGCCAGGTCTGCAGAACCTCCGATAAGATAAGGCATATTTTCAGCAATGGCATTAAGTATTTTTCCTGAAGCCGCTCTTGTTGCTATAGGCCCGTCATTATTTGAAAAATCAGGCAGATTGTCATCCCATCTTTTATTTAACGAGTTGTTTAATGAATCATTCAATTTTTTTGACAAGCTACGATGTTTACTGCTGTATTCTTCGAATTTTTCTTTCCAGATTGATTCGGCTTTTTCCCCTTTGTCAACACATTCCCCAAACATTTTAATAACTTGCTCTGGAACATAGAAAGAAACATTTTCATCCCAGCCAAGGTTTCTTTTAGTTAAGCGGATTTCTTCTTCGCCAAGAGGTGCGCCATGTGCGCTGGCAGAGTCCTGTTTGTTTGGGCTTCCAAAGGCGATATGTGTTCGTAAAACAATAATGGATGGTTTTGTTGTTTCTGATCTGGCTTCTTTAATGGCTCTACGGATATCGTCTAAATTGTTTCCGTCATCGACCTTTATTACATGCCAGTTATAAGCCTTGAATCTAAGGGCAACGTCTTCAGTAAATGCTATATCCGTACTTCCTTCAATGGATATTTTGTTGTCATCATAGATGCAGATCAACTTTGCAAGTCCCAGGTGTCCGGCTAAAGATGCGGCTTCAGCGCTAATCCCTTCCATAAGATCGCCATCTCCGCATAGCATGTATGTATAATGATCTAAGATATCATACCCGTTGCGGTTAAATATCGTTGCAAGATGCCTTTCAGCCATAGCCATTCCTACAGCATTGCTAAATCCCTGACCCAAAGGACCGGTTGTAGTTTCAACGCCAGGGGTATGGCCAAATTCAGGATGCCCGGGAGTTTTACTTCCCCATTGCCGAAAATTTTTTATGTCATCCAGGGTTAAATCATAGCCGGAAAGGTAAAGCAGGCTGTAAAGAAGCATAGAGGCGTGCCCGCCTGAAAGTACAAAGCGGTCTCTATCTATCCATTCCGGGTTTTTTGGATTGTGTTTCAGAAAATATTTCCACAAGATATAGGCCACAGGTGCAAGGCCCATTGGGGCTCCAGGATGACCGGAATTTGCTTTTTGAATGGCGTCCATAGAAAGCGTGCGGATGGTATTGATACAAAGCTCATCAATTTCTGCCGGAGTTTCCGGCAAGCCGTTATTCATAATTGGCATCTCCTTGTTGAGGAAATTTTGAGAAAAATCTTTGGTGGGCTTGATACACTTGTTTTAATTTATATGCAAGGGTTTTGATCATGTATTAGAGCGCTCGCATAAATTCTGGTTTGAGCGGAATTTTGCCTGAAAGAGCCTTGTTAATAAGTTTTATAGTTGCATCTTTATCTTTCGGCAGCCTTGCCTTAATCGGCAGGTAATTTGAGGCATGATTTGCATAAAAGAGGCCTTTTGAAAGTCTGGTATTCTCAATCATTATTTTTAGTTCTTCCAGTAATTCGTAAGCGCCAGGAAGCGAAAACATGCCGGATTCATAATCTTTAAACATGGGAGTTCCCGGGATAAGCATAAGGCTCAGGGCTCCCACATATTCAGGATCGATTGATGACAACACCCTGCCTGTTGCTTCGGCATGGATTCTTGAACGTTTTCTGCCGGCTATCCCCAGTAGGACAGTTATTGAGAGTTTGATTCCTGCTTCTTTTGCTTTTTCCCCCATTTGAATCATACTTTTTGAAGTTGCGCCTTTATTAATTTTTTTCAGGGTAACATCATCACCGGTTTCAAGACCCATGTATATTATACCCAAACCCTGGGCTTTAAGCTCTTTAAGTTCGTCAAGAGTTTTCATGTTCAAGCTTTTGGCATTAGCATAAAGACCTACCCGCGTTATCCAGGGAACCTGTTTCTTTATTTCTACAAGTATTTTAAGCAGTTTTTTCTGAGGAACAATTAATGCATCACCATCGCAGAGAAAAACACGACGTTGACGCTTGCAGTAATTTGCTGCAAAAGCTATATCTTCCATAATTATTTCATCAGATTTTATGGAAAACCTTTTTCCTTTGTATGCTCCGCAAAAGGTACATTTGTTGCGTGAACATCCAACAGTAACCTGGAGTAATATGCTGTTAGCCTCGTTTGGAGGCCTTATAATATTTCCTTCGTAATGCATTTGTATTTTTTACCGCATTGCTTATATTTTATGCAACCCTGAAAATTAATTATTTATATTGTTTGTTATACCTGGAGCGGATATATTTTTAAAAAAGCTAAAGCGTTCCATTTGATTTAATTGCCGATATTTTGGCTTCAGTACTTAATAGGCTTATAAACGGAGAGTTAAAGCATGATATTTGTCTGGGCTTTATTTGTTATCGCATTACTGATGCTTTACTATGGGGCGGAGTGGCTTGTAAAAGGTGCGTCCAGTTTAGCGCGAAGCCTTGGTTTAACACCTTTGGTTATAGGGTTGACGGTTGTTGCATTCGGCACTTCGGTACCAGAGCTCGTTGTAAGTGTTATCTCTTCTTTGCAACAAAAAAGCATGATCGCTGTGGGAAACGTTGTAGGAAGCAATATTTGCAACATCGCTCTTATTCTCGGACTTGTTTCCTTATTTATGCCCATTAAAAGTAATAAGTCTGTAGTTAAGCGGGATATACCTATTATTATAGTGAGTTCATTGTACCTCTTGCTTATTTCTCTTAATTCTAAAATCGGGCGCTTCGAGGGTGTTACCATGCTGTGTGGAATCGTCCTTTACACCTGGTTTAACTATCGCTTTGCTGTGAAAGAAACAAAATATACAGGAAGCGAAGAAAACTATACTTCAGAGCTTGCAGGTGATGAAATTGAATATATTCCCTCAAAGGTAAAACAAATCACGCTTATTTTTGCAGGGATTATATTTGTAGTATCAGGTGCGGAGATACTGATTGATTCAGCCGTAAAGATAATGAAAATATTTGGGGTAAGTGAAAAGTTTATCGGGCTGACGATAGTTGCTTTCGGGACTTCGCTGCCTGAACTTTCTGTTTCAGTTGTTGCAGCTATGAGAAAGGAGATGGATATTAGCCTTGGCAACCTTTTGGGGAGTAATATTTTCAATATACTTGGAGTACTTGGAACAGCTTCGCTGATCAGCCCTATTTTGATTCCAGGCGGTTTTGTTCAGAGTGGTTTACTAATTGATTACCTGGTTATGATGTTCATCGGTTTTTTACCATGGCTAATGATGAGAAAGAAATATATGCTTACAAAAAAGGATGGAGTTATCCTCTTATCAGGATATGTTGGATACATAGCCTATCTGACAGTTAAAGCATTGTAATCAGCCTATCCACCCGGTTGTGGAAACCAGAAGCTGATGTCTTTCAGTAATTTTTGCATAGTCATTCCTTTCCAGAGGGCTAACTGCACAGGCCCAATGCTTTCCAGCCAAATTTCTTCTGTAATCCAATATATTTATCATCGAAACGGCAAACATTTATCCGTTTTGGCAAAATCTTGCCGAAATTGAATCCCTGAAATTATCCTCGTGCAGGGAATGCAGATCTTTAAATCTTTATATATCAATAGGTTGCATTGGATTAATATAATTTTTTTGTTATTTGGTATGAACATTGCTCTGTGGTTAGGATAAAATAGGAAGCTTCATAATTAAGTTTAATAACTTGATCTATAATTCAACAACATTATTCAGATTTATTGCAAAGATTTTAATAAGATAGAGGGAGGTGTGCATGCCAAATACAAAAAAGGTGAAGGAACTCATGGTTAAGATAACCGATTATCCGCATATCCCTTATTGGATGAGCATTCGGGATGCGATTGCCATGATGCACAGCGTTTATGACAAAGAATCAGGCCTGGGCGAAAACCGTATGGTTCTGGTTTTTGATGAAAGCTATCAGCTTATGGGTGTCTTAAGGCTAAGAAACCTGCTC
>VMSQ01000045.1 GCA_013792055.1 Desulfobacteraceae bacterium | reverse complement strand
GGGTTGTCTTGATGCTTAGGGTTTTAGCTGGCACTTAGTTTTGCTTATACGAGATATCCTATCTTAACAGATAGTTCCATGCCGGTATAATTTCCAGTTTTTTCTTCCCTTCCTCCAGCAACCCCTCTTCTTCCATAGTTACTATTGTTGATTTTTGAAGATTGAGTTCTTCCATAGCATGGATAAGCGATAAAATTTCACGTTTCTTGGTCAATGGATCATTCAAAGAAAAACAGACCTGAACAAGATGTTTATTGCGATCTTCATCTAACCATATGAAATCAATCTCGCGTCCACTTTTAGTTCTGTAATAATAGAGTTCTTCTGTTTGACGTCTCAGGTGAACAAAAATGATATTCTCAAGCAGATGACCTTTATCAGCCAGTATACCTGGAGCAATGGAAGTTGTCATGGAATGGTCGATAGAATAGATTTTTTTTACATTTGCATTTTGCTTTGAAATGGAGGGACTGAATATTTTTAAAGAAAAGAGAAAATAGGCATCCTGGAACCAGTTAATGCACGAAGAAACAAAAGCCTTGCTAACCTTATATCCAAGAGACTTTAAATACTCGGTAATCCGGTTAACCGAGTAAAGAGAGGCGCTCGAGGAAATCAGTCTGTATCCTGCCTGTATAACCGCCTGAGGATGTATAGCGTTAAATCTTTCAATAATATCACGATGCAGAATCGCTTTATAATATTCCTGATGAATCATTATGCGGATTTTGTCGGTTACGCCCCGCACTTCAGGAAAGCCCCCTTTTTGGAAATATTCATCAAAGCATTTTTTAAGGATGAGTCGATTTCTGGAAGTCAATTTCTTATAATCAACCCCCTTATAATCAACAAACTCCTTAAAAGAAAAAGGGAATAATTCCCATACAATAGATCTTCCACGCATCTGTGTTGCAACTTCTTTTGAAAGCATTTTAGCTGAAGAGCCGGAGATAAAGACAGAGCACTTTTCAGTACGCAAAATCCGATCAATAAACGGCTCCCAGTTTTGGGCTTCCTGTATTTCATCAAAAAAACAGTAAATCTCTTCAACTCCCTTTTTTTCAGGGTAAAGAGAATAGTAAGCCTCCATGATCAAAGATAAGTTGCCATGCTTTAGCTCTGTCAGGCGGTCGTCAAAAAAATTCATATATAATATGTTTTCACGACTGACGTCCTTCTTCTCCAAATCATCTATAATCTGATAAAGCAGCGTTGATTTCCCGCAACGCCTCACACCAATGCATACAAAGACCTTTCCCCTTACCAGTTCATAGGATAGATGCCTCTTTATCCCTGTGTCCAGTATTTCGCTTTGAAAATTGAGAATTATTTCTTTTAATGTTTCAAACAAGTTATTTCGCTCCAAAATATTTCCCAAATTGGTTATTTTGTTTACCGATTATGCGAAAAATCAGTAACTATAATTACCAGTTGTAAAACCACTTGTCAAGTAATTGCTTTTGACTTATCTAAACAATAAGTATAAATAGTTATAATTACTCAGGTAGATAGACTGAAGGTAGAAGGCTGAAAGGATATCATGAAGAAATCATTAAAAGGAGCGTTTTTATCAGGTTTGGTATTTCCAGGCATCCACCACTTCCGATAGCCTCATATTCAATCTCGCCCTGTTATTGATAATTCTCTGCTGGATTATTGGGGTCGTTGACGCTTACAGAATTGGAAAGAAAAAAGATAGTGGCTTAATTGTCAAGCCTTAATTCACAATTCAAGTTTGACGCCAAGTTCCACAATCACTTGTTAACTGGTTGATACCATGAGTATCTCGCAGGGAAGATATTATCAATCAAGAACACTTTGGGCAACAGCCCGTTAATGGGTGACCCCCATAGTTCAATCGCTTTTTAAAAAGGACTAAACTGTTACCTTTCTTATCCGGTTTTAAAAAAAACTTGACATTTAAATTATTACCCCTATTATCTACGATAGTTTTGACGTACGTTAATTTGATCGCACTTTTGGTGCAGGAGGTTAGATATGAAACCAAACCCAGGGGGAATAATCACTGGTGATGCCATTATTGACAGAGAGCAAGAGATTGATTCAATCTGGCAAGCATTACAAGGCAAAAGCGTTGTGTTAACATCGGAAAGGCGTGTGGGTAAAAGCAGCGTCCTCAGAAAAATGAAAGCAAACCCCAAAAACGGATGGACGCCGATTTTGTATTGGGTTGAATCGAAAGGGCATCCAATCGAATTTGTAGAGGGTTTATATGATCTTATTTTAGAAGAGGGTGTACTTAAGGATAAATTTCAAAGCTTGAAGAAATATTACAAAAAATACGCCGGTGGAGAGCAAATCGGAAGTTGGAAACTGCCCCAAATTAAAGAAAACTGGAAAACGTTATTAGAATCAACAATTGAAGATATAAGCAATTCAAACGAAAAAGTGCTTTTGATGTTTGATGAACTTCCTTTAATGCTTTATCATCTTATATATTCTCCGAATCGTGGTCCAGATATTGGCATGGAGTTTTTAAATACCTTAAGGGGAATTCGAAATAAATACGAACCTACTCAAAAAATCAAATTTATTTTCTGCGGCTCCATTGGAATCCATCTCGTGATAAAGGATTTAAAGAAAAATTTCGCATATAATGCCGATCCTATCAATAACATGGAGATTATAAATTTAAGCGGGATGTGCGACAGCGGCGCGAAACTATTGTGCGAAAAATTGTCAGAAGACGAAAACTATCAGTTTGATGATATGGCCGGAATTTTTGATTATATAGGTAAAAGCACAGACAACTTACCGTTTTATATTCAGCATGTATTTGCATATCTTCAAGATTTAAACGAGAAAACAATCACCGAACAATTGATTGATGACGCGATTGCATCTCTTTTAAATGATCCGAAAGACGTTGGTTTTTTTAATCATTACATAGATCGGATTAAAACATATTATGATGAAGGCATTAAAACACTGTCACTGTTTATTTTGGATAAAATTTGCAAGAAGGAAGATTACTGGCAAGAAGATGATATCATAAACCTGGTTAAAACCCATGAGGAAATTGATGATGAAACCGTCAAAGAAGCTTTAAACCTCCTTTGGGGCGATCATTACCTTGTAAGAAACATAAAAGACGGTAAAAGATTTTACAAATTCAAATACTCCATCTTACAAAATTGGTGGATTACAAATAGAGGTTAAGTCATGGATAAAGGTTTAAATTATTTACAAACATTTAATCCGGTTGAATCAAAACCCGAATTGCTGGAACACACCCTTGTAGGACGAAAAGACCTTGTTGACAGATTAGAGGAACTTGTCATCGAAAGCACCCAAACCGGCAATAAACTCCAGCGATTAATTATCGGTTCCAGGGGCAGCGGCAAAACCCACGCGCTGAAAGTTTTGCACAACCGAATTTTCAATAGAAGAGACCTTGTCGACAATTTAGTTATCGCTTACTTGTGTGAGGACGAATATGGCGTTGCTACATTTTTAGATTGGATTATACGCATATTACGTTCATTTATCAGATGGGACCCAGAAAAAGCCGCTTATCTCGAAAATGAGATTGAAAAACTTAAAAAAGTGCACAAAGGAGAATGGGAAAAAATAGCCGCAAATCTTTTATTAAATTATATAAAAGGAAAAACATTACTAATTATCGTGGAGAATATTGGAAATATTTTCCACAAAAAAAAAGGTTTTGGCAAAAAAGGACAGCAAAAATTCAGGGATCTTATTCAGCAGTACCCATTTTTTATAATAATGGCATCAAATCAGGCTTTATTTGAAGACATTCAAAAAGAAGACATGCCGTTTCATAATTTTTTTAAGATTATACATTTAAGAAAATTGTCTCTTAAAGAAACGTTCTTTTTTTTAAAAACTATTGCCGAATGGGACAAAAACACAAAATTACTGCCCTTTTTAGATACGCATGAAGGCAGAGGCCGAATTAAAGCAATCTATGATTTAATTGGCGGCAACCACCGTCTTCTAGTTACTTTCTATCATTTTCTAAAAACCGATTTTATAAACAAGCTTTCTGAATCGTTTATGAAAACCATAAACGATCTTACCCCATATTATCAAAGCATGATGGATAGTTTGACCGCTCAGCAACAAAAAATTGTTCAATACCTGTGTCAAGTCAGAACCGCCACAAACGTCAAAAATATTTCAGAAAACTGCTTTAGTACTCAGAACACAATTTCCAAACAGATGATAAACCTTATAAGATTAAAATATGTGGACGCAATCCCCTCGGGGAGAGAAACCTTCTATGAGTTATCTGAACCACTGCTGAGAATTTGTAATGAGGTAAAAGAGAATAGAGGTGGTCCCATTAAACTGTTTATTGATTTCCTCGGGAATCTATATTCAGTGGAAGAAATTAAAAGAAAATACATGCATTATCATATACTTTATAAAATTTTAGAAAAAGAAGCTCCCTCTGATTTTTACGAGGAACATTTATATTATAAGGAAACCATAAAGCGATATTTTCCTGGTCTTTTAAAAACTTTCCAAATTGATACGTTTGAAGGAGCGCCAAAAGATGAACAGATCAAGACCTATATCGAAGATCTTGAAAAATCTGGAATATACACTGAAATATTAAAATTTACATCAAAGATTCAAGAAAAAGACAGATATATTCTTTTAAAAGAAGCTTCAGCATATAGAAAAACTGGAGATATTGAAAAGGCTATTGAAACAGCTAAAAACCTTTTAAATAAAAATGAAAAAGATATAGATGCTTTGTTAATGCTCGCTGAAGCTTATCAGCAAAATGATAAGCTTAATGAATCCAATAAATATTTTAATAAAGTACTAGAAAATGATGAAAAAAACATAAAAGCTTTGGCCGGCATTGGGAAAAACTTGTTTATAGAAGAAAAATATGAAGAAGCAAAGACCTCATATATCAAGGCTATCGATCTGGACAAGGAAAACGCAGATGCTATTGAGGCTTTAGGAGTTGTGTTCGGCAACCAAGGAGATCACCAGCAGGCTTATAACAGCTTTAAAGACCTGACCGATTTAAAACCCGAATATTCGCATGGATGGTGGCTTTTGGGAAGGGCTCAGGAAAATCTTAACAATATTGAAGAAGCAAAGACCTCATATATCAAGGCTATCGATCTGGACAAGGAAAACGCAGATGCTATTAAGGCTTTAGGAGTTGTGTTCGGCAACCAAGGAGATCACCAGCAGGCTTATAACAGCTTTAAAGACCTGACCGATTTAAAACCCGAATATTCGCATGGATGGTGGCTTTTGGGAAGATCTCAGGAAGGACTTAATAAAATTGAAGAAGCCAAGACCTCATATCTCAAAGCTATCGATCTGGATGAGAAAAACACAGACGCTATTCAATATTTAGGCATTGTGCTCGGCAATCAAGGCGATCATAAGCAGGCCTATAACTACTTTAAAAGGTTGACCGATTTAAAACCTGATTATTCACATGGATGGTTTATTTTGGGTTGGTCTCAGGAAGGACTTAATAAAATTGAAGAAGCCAAGACCTCATATATCAAGGCTATTGATCTGGATAAGAAAAATACAACTGCAGTTTCATATCTTTCTGGTCTATTAATGAAAGAAAATAGTTTTGAAAAAGCCCTGAGTTATATTGACAAAGCATTAAAAGAAACTCCAATAGATTCTCAATTGTTAAACATGAAAGGAGAAATATATAGAAAAAGTGATCAATTTGAAAAAGCAGTATCTTTTTACAAACAAGCAATACAAGCAGGGTCTAAATCTCAGCATCCTTCTTTTAACCTTGTTTCATGTTATTTGGGATTAAATGACATTACTAATGCATTGTCGCAACTTGAAAAGTCATTAAAATTAGCCAATGAAATAAATCTTACTGACCAAACAATTCAAAATTTTGAGGAAAATACCATAACTCTTTTTATTCACGTGTATAGAGAAAGCATTCCTTTCTATTTAAATGAAGCATTAGCTTTAGTTGAAAAATATTCTTTTACTGATCAATTTTATAAATCAATCCCTGAAACTATTTTCGGTATACTTAAACAACATGACAGAATTGAAACAGTACGCTTTGAATTTATAGAAACCTATCTCAGCGATAAATTTAAGGATAACGAATTGCTTATTGTTCCGTTAAAATTCTTAAACATTGGCATTCGGCATCTGAAAAAGAACGAAAAAAATGCTTTGCTTCTTTTTACCAAAGAGGAAAGAGCTACATTTAAAAAGTTTGTATTGAATCAAATATAAAACAGTTTAACTTTCTTGAAAGAAAAAAACGTTCTTCTTATAGGTGAATTCAACTTCCAACTTCAAAGGAATGGGGGGACATACTAATTGGACTAACCGGCTGTTTGTTTGCGCGTTCGGCTGTCTCTGTAACCTCAAAACATCATCAAAGGTTACAGGTGGGTTGCACTTTTTTATAAAATATTTCCAGAGGTTATACCGAATGCAACCAATGTAACCCAACTATGTAACTTTTATTTTACACGAATTTAGCGTAATAATTTTTAGCGTAATAATTTTCTTGACAAGATTACAAACTAATATTAATTTCTTTTAAAAACTACCCCTATGGTTTCGACCTAGGGTGCGGGGCTACTTCGGTAGCCCCTGCTTTTTTTAGGATAAAATGCGAACTTCTATTTACGTTGATGGCTTTAAAGACTCCTACCCTTACCTCGTCCCCCCCACAAAAGTATGCCTTTTCAAGGAAAAACTCCTTTAATTGATAAATTGATTTAACATTTACTGCAAAAATGATATTTATAAATTATCTCAAATTTCTGCCGGCTTCCAGGGTTTTAGGGACAAACCATGCTTTATCACACAAAACTTAGAGTATATAAGGTAAACAGGTTGAAGAAATTTAAATTATTTACAGCAAGCTCGATACGTAGGACTTTACTCGATAAATATTCTGGTATATTCATCAAAAATAAACAACCTGTTCCTTCGACGGCCAGTTAATTCTCGTAATATGCCCAGCTTTGAAAAATCGGCAACTAACTTGCTTGCTGTATTTGCCTGCGTTCCCAATAATTCAGAAACCAGTTTAATTGTAACGATTGGCCGTTGATACAAATAAGCAATTAACTTCTGCGCATTCTCTTGTCTTCTCGCATGAAACGTAGGAATCCTTTCTTTCTCAATTTGCTCTTTTAAAACCAGTATAGACTTGAAAACCTCTATTGATTTTGCGGCAGTTTCACGCAAGCCAAATAAAAAGAATTTCACCCATGCAATCATTTTATTATTTGTTCTCACCGCCATCAAATGATCATAATACTCAGCTTTATGACGCTCAAAAAAGTCAGATATATATAGTGCCGGCTTGGCAAGCAACTTAAAGCCAATCAGATAAAGGATGATCAACAATCTTCCAAGTCGTCCATTGCCATCAAGAAAGGGGTGAATAGTTTCAAACTGATAATGAACAATTGCTATTTTTATTAGATGCGGAACATGAATCTCTTCATTATGTAGGAACATTTCTAAGTCGCTCATTAAATCTACGACGTGTTCATGGTGAGGCGGCACAAAGGTTGCATTTTTTAAACTCAAGCCAATCCAGTTTTGACTTACACGGAATTCACCAGGTTGCTTATGTTTACCCCGCACCCCCTGCAGCAGGATTTTATGAGTTTCTTTGAAAAGCCTATTAGATAAAGGAAGCCGCTCTAACTCTTTAATCGCAAAATTGATTGCTTGAATGTAGTTTTGTACTTCTTGCCAATCGTCTCGACTTTCAGGATTGATATCTTTTTCATCAATTAAAGCCTCTTCCATATTTGTCCGGGTGCCTTCGATTCGGCTGGATGTTGTAGCTTCTTTCGCGATGTGCATACGAATGAAAAAATCCACGTTGGGTATCAATTGTGAAAATGCATTTAGTTCACCCAGAAGCCGGTTAGCATCATCCATCAAGGTAAGCACCTCCGGATCAGATATTTTCCACTGTAAGTTTATGATATTTGGAAGAAAACTCTTGTATTGATACTGTTGTTCATAGCTTCCAGCCGTAAAATTCTCAATATCCTGAGACATCTGTAGCTCCTTCAAATTGGGTCAAAGTGAATTAAAAGCATCGTTATTTAAGTTGAACTGTTCTAATATGACATAAGAATACCGTTATGTCAAATACCATGGTGTTAATTTAAATAGCGAAGATGTTATAGTTTAAATAGGTGGCTAAATTAAATACGATGGCTTTTATTTGAAGATTCCCTCACGATAAAAAAGAGTTTATGGACGCCTAACGCACACGAGGTAATAGTGTCCTGCCAAGGCAGGTAGGATGCCTAACCGAAAAATGGCATTTGCTTTTACTTATTTCGAGCTGTTTGAGGTATTGATTTCATATCAATATCGCAACTGTCTGTGAATAAGGCTGAATGTTTGATGTATAGCAGAGATCAAAAGGCTCGGTAACGCCTGAATGACTGGCAGGCGGATGCGTATTCCGCTCCATTCCGGCCACCAATTCCGGAACAAATCGGCCACCCATTCCGCTTGATTCCGGCCACCAATTCCGGAGCATTCCGGCCACTTTAAAATTTTATAATTTATAGCGACGCTGGATAATTTTACTTTT
>VMSQ01000218.1 GCA_013792055.1 Desulfobacteraceae bacterium | reverse complement strand
GGAATGCACTGCATGGATCCCAGTTTTGAGGATTTCTCAATTTTACCTCCCTACAATACCTTGTGGGCTCAGGTTATTCGTCGTGGCGACGGACCTGCCATTGTCACCTCGAATATCACCTTAAAGCTTTTGCTGCATAGAGGGGGTGCGAAACTTGAAACATTAATATTTCAAAAAAGATTATGTATCTAAGCATACAGGGCAAACTCAGCTTGTGAGAAATACCAGTAATCATTTGCTACCATAGCAAAAGAATTAGCGAAAAAGCAAGGTCAGAATCGTGAGAGACCGTCTTAAAAAAGCTGAAGCGAGTAGTTGCAGTGCCCAGCCCCATATCAGTTAATCTCCCGTGTCTTAAAAAACTCTATCTCCGGCCACTCTTCCATACAGTAACCGAGCTGCCATTCACTGGTTGTCAGAAAGGCGAGACTGCCCTCAGCATCTCTTGCCATGTTGGCTATATTCTTTTTCTCGAATTCAGCCATTTTTTTGCGATCATCACACGAGACCCAGCGTGCCACATTAAAAACCACAGGTTCATATATGGTATCCGCACCATATTCTGCCTTGAGACGGGCCATGGTCACCTCAAACTGGAGGACACCGACCGCCCCCAGAATATAGTCTCTGCCCGTAACAGGCCTGAAAACCTGGACGGTCCCCTCCTCTGCGAGCTGGCTCAATCCTTTCTGAAGCTGCTTGGCCTTTAACGGGTTCTTCAGGCGGACACGCCTGAAATGCTCAGGTGCAAAATTCGGGATACCGCTGAATTTCAAGGGCTCTTTCTCTGTAAACGTATCTCCGATCTTTATGGTTCCATGGTTATGGATACCAATAATATCCCCGGGAAATGCCTCCTCCACATTCTCCCTGTCCTGTGCCATGAAGATTGTTGCATTGGCGAATGTTACCTCTTTTCCTATCCTGTGGTGAACGACCTTCATCCCTCTGTTAAATTTCCCTGAACAGATCCTGATAAACGCGATCCTGTCCCGGTGGGCAGGGTCCATATTGGCCTGTATTTTAAAAGCAAAACCTGAAAACTGTTTTTCGTATGGTGAAACCTCACGGGAGACTGCGGCGCGAGAACCTGGATGGGGGGCCAGTTCCACAAATGCATCCAGCATCTCTTTAACACCGAAATTATTAATGGCGCTTCCGAAAAAGACTGGCGTCTGGCTTCCTTTTAAAAAATGTTGGCGCTCAAACGGATCTACGGCGCCTTCAAGCAAAGCAATGTCTTCGCGCAATTCATCGGCCTGTTCCCTTAAAACTTCATCCAGAACAGGATCAGACAGATCATTAATAACGATCCCTTCCTGCCTAAGGGTTTCCCTGCCTGGTTCAAAAATATGCAGTTGTCTGTGAAAGATATTATATACACCTTTAAAGCGCTTGCCCATACCAATAGGCCAGGAAAGCGGCGTACATTCGATTTGCAGTTTATCCTCGATGTCATCAAGGATATCAAGAGGCGTCATGCCTTCACGGTCAAGCTTGTTTATGAATGTAATGATCGGGGTATTGCGCATCCTGCAGACCTCCATGAGCTTTTCGGTCTGAGGTTCCACCCCCTTGGCGCCGTCAATCACCATCAGGGCGCTGTCGACGGCAGTCAATACCCTGTATGTATCTTCTGAAAAGTCCTGGTGGCCCGGTGTGTCGAGCAGATTAATCTCAAAATCCCTGTAGTTAAACTTCATTACAGAACTTGTAACTGAAATACCTCTTTCCTGTTCAATCGACATCCAGTCACTGACAGCATGTCTGGCAGCTTTTCTTGCCTTAACAGCTCCGGCCAGCTGGATTGCTCCGCCAAAAAGCAGAAGCTTTTCCGTCAGCGTGGTTTTGCCTGCATCAGGATGGCTGATAATTCCGAATGTTCGTCTCCGGTTAATCTCTTTTTGATTAAAACTATCCATAAATAATTCTTTGTTTACCCCTTGAGGCAGTTTCAAAACGTCCCCTTCTGTCCGATATCTGCGTCAGGCTCAAATTTTGGCACGCAGTGAAGCTTTAGCGCTATCCTCGAAATACTCCATGTATTCCTGTGGTTAAATTTTCGCCTTTCTTGATCTCAAACAAAATTGAACATTTTGAAACGGCCTCCCTTTATATTCTGTATTTTAATTTTAAAAATTCGCAAGTTGTTCAAGCGCTCTGTCATACCTGCTGATAATATTCTCCCACAAAAAGGACGTCATTTTCTTTGCCGGCCTGCTCTGAATTTCTTCATATTGCTTACAATCTGAAATTATCAGGAAAAGTTTTTCAATAAGATCCTATCTGTTTTTATACAGGAAGTGCTCATGGAACTCTTCAGGAAGTATTTCGGGATATGAAAGCCTGTCAGGCAGGAGTGGAACACATCCCGGTGAATTCAGTTTGCAAGTGCACCATGCGCAATGCTTGGCGGTAGACTTCATGTGATGTCTGGTAGTCGAGGCACTTTCTTAATCTATAATTAAGCTTTTTCACTGTAAATGCAAGATTTTTATTTGTTACTTTCCTGAAATTCATTCCTTTTGGAAAATATTGCCCGAGCAAGCCGTAGGAATACATTGAGTATTTTGAGGATAGCGCTAAAGAGCTTCACTGCGTGCCAAAATTTGAGCCTGACACCGAGATTGAGTAAAAGGGGGTGTTTTTCAAAGGTCTCATCATGTTCTGCCTTAATTTTCTACATCTTGCTTTTTTTCAGATTTACAGATATGTTATTTATTAGCATTGGAATCTGTAAATGCAATTAATTAAGCACATTAGAATCTAACTGCGCGAAACATACATTTTTCGAATTCAAGAGAACATTAAAAAGGAGAGACCATGAAAGAGATCAGTGAATTGAATTTGCCGGCGGATCTTCGTTACGCGGAAGATCATGAATGGGCTAAACTTGAGGATGATAAAGTTAGAGTTGGTCTTGACGACTATGCTCAGGATCAGCTTGGAGATATTGTTTTTGTTGAACTGCCGAAGGTTGGAGATACTTTTAACAAGGGAGAAGTATTTGCAACTGTTGAGTCTGTTAAAGCTGTTTCTGAATGTTACATGCCGGTCAGCGGTGAAATCGTTTCTGTTAACAACAGCCTTGAAGAGTCACCTGAACTGGTAAACAAAAGCCCCTATGGCGACGGGTGGTTTGTTGTGATTAACCCCGGTAATCCTTCTGAAATGGATACGCTCATGACAAATGAGACCTGCCTTAAAAAATTGAAAGGAACAGAATAAATGCGTTACCTTCCTCATACCAGCGAAGATATAGATTTAATGCTGAAGGCTGTCGGAGCTGATTGTCTTGATGATCTTTTTTCAACAATACCGAATGACTGCCTCAGCAAGGATGACCTGGCTTTGCCTGAAGCCTTGACTGAGTGGGAATTAGACTCTCATATGTCCACTCTTTCCGGTGCAATGGCTGTATCACCGGATTATAAGGTTTTCATGGGTGCGGGCAGCTATGAACATTATATTCCCGCTTCAGTATCTTACCTTCTCGGCCGATCGGAGTTTGTGACATCTTACACCCCCTACCATCCGGAAGTAAGCCAGGGAACACTACAGGCAATTTATGAGTATCAGACACTTGCCGCCCGTCTTTTGGGGATGGAAGTTGCAACTGCCTCGCATTACGACGGTGCAACAGCTCTTGCCGAATCGCTTCTTATGGCTGTTCGGGTAACCAAAAAAGGCAAGGTGGCTGTCTCAAGTTTGATTCACCCTTTCTATCGTCAGGTTGTTCGAACTTATTTTGAGCCGACTGGATACGAAGTGATTGAGCTTCCGTATCTCAAAAACGGTTTAACAGACATTGACGGGCTTGACGAACTCAATGATCTTGCTGCTGTTGCAGTGCAGTCGCCTAATTTTTTTGGGTGCATTGAAAATCTGAAAGAGATTGGAGAAAAGGTTCATAATAAAGAGGCTCTTTTTATTACATGCTTTACAGAAGCTCTTTCTTACGGGCTTCTAAAAAATCCAGGCAGCCAGGATGCCGATATTGTTTGCGGAGAAGGTCAGAGCCTGGGTATTCCTCGATCATTCGGCGGGCCGGCTCTTGGTATGCTTGCCAGCAGAAAAAAATATATGCGGAGCCTGCCTGGTCGTCTGGTAGGCCAGACCAAAGATCTGGACGGAAAAAGAGGTTTTGTACTGACACTTGCAACAAGGGAGCAGCATATTCGCCGTGAAAAGGCTACTTCCAACATCTGTACAAACAACAGCCTTTGTGCACTTGCGGCTGCAATTTATATGGCTTCTGTGGGCGGTACAGGAATAAAGAAACTCGCCGAGCTTAATCATGACAGGGCTGAATATCTAAAGCAGGAATTGAAGAAGGCAGGATTTAGAATTAGTTTTGAAAGTCCCACATTTAATGAGTTTGTGGTGGAATTCCCTGAAGGTTTTGATCTCGTCTATGACCGTCTTCTAAAAAAGAAAATTGTAGCGGGCCTTCCTTTGTCTATATACTATCCTGAACTTGTAAACCACTATCTTTTATGTGTGACGGAAACCATGTCAAAAAACGACATGGATGCTCTTGTGCTGGAGGTTAAATCATGAAAGAATTAATAGGCACTACAGGACTTATTTTAAACGAGCCGCTGCTTTGGGAAAAGGGCAAAAAAGGAAGATGCGGTTATTCTTTGCCGGGGCGAGATGTTGAATCTTTCCCCCTCGACAATGAACTAACGGGAGAAGGCCCTGATTTCCCTGATTTGAGCGAGGTTGATGTAGTACGACATTACACCAGACTTTCCCAGTGGAATTTCGGAGTAGATACCGGAATGTATCCGCTGGGTTCGTGCACCATGAAATACAGTCCAAAGACAAACGAAAGACAGGCAGGGCTTTCAGGTTTTGCAGGTGCTCATCCTCTGCTTCCGTCAGATTTTTCTCAGGGAACGCTGAGGATAATGTTTGAACTTGAGCAATATCTTGCTGAAATTACCGGGCTGGATGCAGTAACCCTTCAGCCCGCGGCAGGAGCGCACGGAGAGCTGACAGGCATGCTTGTTATCCATGCTTACCACAAAAACAGAGGTGCGCAGCGTTCCAAGATTCTTGTTCCTGATACAGCTCACGGTACAAATCCTGCTACTGCAACCCTGTGCAATTATCGTTCTATACAGGTAAACTCCAATGAAGATGGAATCCTTTCTGTTGAATCTGTTGCAGATGTAATGGATGAAGACACAGCCGGAATCATGCTGACAAATCCAAACACGCTTGGCCTTTTTGAAGAAAACATCAGGCAAATAGCTGAGATAGTTCATTCCAAAGGAGGAATTGTTTATTGTGACGGCGCAAACCTGAATGCTGTAATGGGTATAGTAAAAATGGGAAAAATCGGAGTTGACGTGATGCATCTGAACCTGCACAAGACATTTTCCACACCTCACGGTGGCGGTGGGCCTGGTTCGGGGCCTGTTTGTGTGAAGAAGCATCTTGAGCCGTTTCTGCCTGTTCCCAGGGTAGTTGAAGAAGAAGGCAGGTTCAGGCTTTCTTATAATTATCCACAGTCTATCGGCAAAGTGCAGGCTTTCCACGGAAATATTGGAGTCATGATTAAGGCTTACAGCTACATACGCAGCATGGGGCCGAAAGATCTTAAGAAGGCAAGCCGGCTTGCTGTTTTAAATGCAAATTATATCAAGGAAAGCCTGAAGGATACTTTACACCTTGCATATGACAGGCCGTGCATGCATGAATGCGTGTTTTCCGATGAAAAACAGAAGGACGACAATGTTACCACACTTGATATGGCCAAGCGCCTTATGGATTATGGTTTTCATCCTCCAACCGTTTATTTTCCGCTCGTGGTTCACGGGGCAATAATGATTGAGCCGACTGAAACAGAATCAAAAGAAGATATTGATAAATTTATTGAAGCGTTCAAGGCTATTGCGAATGAGGCAAAGGAGAACCCGGATCTGCTGCACGATGCTCCATGCAAGAGCAAAGTAAGAAGACTTGATGAAGTAAGTGCTGCCCGCAAACCATGTCTTACAGGATGATACCTGGGTTGAGCGGTTCACGGTTCACGGTTTAAGATTTCTAACTGGCTGTTAACAAAAGGATGACGCATCAATAAAGAAAGTTCACCGTTCAAAGTTCATAGGTTGTCAACCCTGAACCGTGAACCCTTGTAAAGAGAGCTTTGCAAAACTCTCATTTTCGGTCGATTCTGGTCATTGCGAGGAGCAAGGCGACGCGGCAATCTCGTGGCTTATCAATGTGTTATGAGATTGCTTCGCTTCGCTCGCAATGACAATACTGGGGTTATG
>VMSQ01000267.1 GCA_013792055.1 Desulfobacteraceae bacterium | reverse complement strand
CGGCATTTTATCCCTGGTGAAAAACCTTCTATGTGCCTGTCCTGGTCAAATCCCAAGGTATAGTGGTTTAGAATATCAATCATATTATTTTGCTCTTTTAAAAAAAACTATCTAATACCTGCCCTGCCAGAGAAGGCCCATAGGAATTAGTGGGTGCGAAACTTGAGTAAAATACCTAATTAAAGTAGATTTGGCAAGGGAACTGCCAAATATAACTTGACTATTTATCAATAATTGTACAAAAATATCAGGTTATAATGGAATGATAATGATTTTTTGAAATAGTTTTTTACAAAGCCGTCAGCTAATAAATAAAAAAAATGGAATTTGAACCTGTAATAGGGCTTGAAGTTCATGCCCAGCTAAAGACAGATACGAAAATTTTTTGTAACTGCTCGACATCATTCGGAGCGCCTCCCAATACTCATACCTGCCCTGTTTGTCTGGGCATGCCAGGCATGCTTCCGGTACTTAATAAAAAGGTTGTTGAATATACAATTAGAATGGCGCTGGCAACAAACTGTAAAATTGAGCATGAAAGCAGATTTGCACGCAAAAACTATTTCTATCCCGACCTTCCAAAGGGCTACCAGATTTCTCAGTATGAACTTCCTGTTGCTCGGTTTGGATATATAGATATTGAAGTGGACGACTCTGATAAAAGAATAGGTATTACAAGAATACATATGGAAGAAGATGCCGGCAAGTTAAGCCATGATCCTGACAGACCAATTAGTTTTGTTGATTTTAACAGGACAGGCGTACCACTTATGGAAATTGTAAGCGAGCCGGATATCAGGTCGCCTGAAGAAGCAGGGAATTATCTGAGACAGCTAAGGTCGATTGTACGTTACCTTGGCATATGTGATGGCAACATGGAGGAAGGGAGTTTCAGGTGTGATGCAAACGTGTCAGTCAGAGCTATTGGTGCTGAACAATTCGGAACCCGCACAGAGCTTAAGAATTTGAACTCATTTAAGCATGTTGAGAAGGCACTGCATTATGAGATTAACAGACAAAAGGAAGTTATTTTTGACGGCGGCAAGGTAGTGCAGGAGACGAGACTATGGGACCCTGTCGCAAACAGGTCAACATCAATGCGCAGCAAAGAGGAAGCCCATGACTACCGGTATTTCCCGGATCCAGACCTATTGCCTTTGGTTATAGATGAAGACTGGATAGATGCTGTCAGGGAAACTCTGCCTGAACTTCCGGGTGAAAAAAAGAAACGCTTTATAACGGAATACGGTCTTCCTCCATACGATGCCGATGTCCTGACGGCAAGCCTGGCGACGGCAAATTACTTTGAGAATTGTTTAAAAATATTCCCCGAGTCCAAAATTGTCAGCAACTGGATTATGGGATCGCTGATGGGCCTTTTAAATGCTGAAGGAAAGAGTATAGAGCAGTCGCCGATATCATCTCAAGCCCTGGCGCGGCTGCTTAAGCTTATCAAGGAAGGCGTTATAAGCGGCAAAATTGCAAAAGTTGTTTTTGAAGACATGGCAAAAACAGGAAAGGCACCTGATAAAATTGTAAAAGAAAAAGGCCTTGTCCAGGTTACTGATGCTTCAGCCATAGAAGAAATAATATTAAATGTGCTTGCAGATAATGCAAAAGAGGTTAATGATTACAGGAATGGGAAAACCAAGCTTTTGGGCTTTTTCGTCGGGCAGGTTATGAAAAAGACTAAAGGCAAGGCAAATCCAAAGATAGTCAACGAGGTGTTGAAGGAAAAACTGAAAAAATGAATATATTTGAAAATAAATATTTAAGAAAGATTGGTATTCTTATTGGGTTAATTACTTTGCTTTCATTGATAATGAGCTTTAATCCAAATCCAGCATTTGCGCAACAGTATCGTATTGTAATTATACCGTTTAAGATAAATGCCGAAAAAAATATGACATTTTTAAAAGACGGAGTGTTAGATATGCTTTCATCACGACTTTCCTCTGGAGAAAATGTGGAGATTGTCGGCAGAGAAGAAACCGAAAAGGTCGTGAAAGCTGTTGAAGGTATTTTAAATGAAGGAAAAGCAAGGGAGATTGGAGCCAAACTTGAAGCAGATTATGTTCTCTTCGGCAGTCTGACAATTTTTGGAGAAAGTGTTAGTATTGACTCAAAAATGGTAGATGTTACCGGGGATAGAAAAACCCTTGCTTTTTTTAACCAGAGCAAGGGGATTGGTGAGGTAATACCGGAAATAAATAATTTTGCAGAGGAAATAAATGAAAAGGTATTCGGCAGAGTTATGTTGCCAAAAGAATTACCTGCAAAGCAGGCTCCGCAAGTGCAGCCCGACGACATATACGCTCATCCTGAAACGCTTGCGCAGTCTTTTGATGATGATGAAGTCGCGGGCAAAAGAAGCGATCTTAATCCGGCATTTATTATAACCCGTCCTCAAAAATCTTCCAGGGAATTCTGGAAGAGCAGGAATTTCAGGGAACTTATAAATGGTATCGCATTAGGGGATGTGGACCGTGATGGAAAAGTTGAAACAATAATCATAACGCCAAATTCAGTAAATATCTACAGGTTTGAAAATGATAGATTATTAGAAATAAAAAAGATAGATGAAGACAAATATAAAATTTTTATTGGAGTTGATGTCGCAGATATTAACGGCAACGGTTATCCTGAGATATTTGTAACAAGCCTGAATCCACAAAGAAATGTTATTAATTCCATTGTGCTTGAGTACGATGGTAAAAATTATACTAAAATCGTTGATAACAGTGCATGGTATTACAGGGCGGTTGAACTGCCGGGTCGTCGAAGCGTACTATTCGGTCAGAGGCAAAAAACAGGCGGGCCGGATTCTTTTTCCAGTGAAATTTTTGAAATGGTATGGAGTAATAACGAATATGTTCCTGATAGAAAAGTCCTGCCGTCAAATCTTACTAATTTAATGGGTTTTGCTCTTGGCGATGTTATGAACGACGGAGGAGAAACCGTCGTCGCTTATGACAAGTCCGATTATATAAAAATTATCAACCAGTCTGGCAGGGTTTTATGGACAGGAAGTATTCATTACGGGGGCAGCACGCATTATTTTGAAATGCCCTCATTTGAGCCGAATTCAGATAATCGCCAATATTATCCAATGAGGTTAAGTATAACCGACATTGACTTGGACGGAAAATATGAAGTTATTGCAGTCAAAAACTATGAATTAACAGGCAGGTTGTTGAAACAGTTAAGAAAATTCAAAGAAGCTCAAATAGAGTCGCTTTCCTGGAATGGCCTTGGGCTCGTAACCAACTGGAAAACAGCAATAATTTCCGGTTATATGCGTGACTTTGCTATTGGTGATTTTGATAATGATGGGGAAGATGAAATAATAGCAGCGGTTATAAGCAAAGAAGGTAGTATTGTCGGTACACGCCCTGTCAGTTCGGTTATTTCTTATGACCTGAAAAAGAAGACTTCTGAAAGTAAAACAGTCAATTGAAATGGGGCAGGAAGCCGTATTTTTTATAAATTTGCTGGGCTGATGATGTTATAAAATCCAGAAATTTTTGTGCGTTTTCCTGGTGCGGAGCATTGGATAATTTGCACACATAGTAATTAATTTTATCTCGCTGATCTAGTTCTTCGCCAGGCTCAACAACATCAAACGCAAGTCCGCATGACTTTGCATGAATCACTTCCGTATTCCATACAGGCCCTATATCCACTGTCTTTTTTGAAATGCGAAGCGGTGTCTCTCTGTGATGCACAATCGTTAATATTGTTGTGCCTTCGGCCCGCTTTTCTTCCATAATCCGGTGTACAAGGCTGTCCCCACCTGCCTGCCTGTACATATCTATTATATGGAAAGCAATGTCTTCGTTTTCGGGATCCGGCTGAGAGATACGAACGTCATCCCTTCCCATGTCTAAGACCGACTTTACATTTGCCGGATTGCCTTCCGGAACCATCAATGTCAGCCTGTTGTGCAGATAAAGATAATAATCGTTATTATTAATATGGCCTGAGCGTTCAAGAATCTTCATGCCGTTTTCATTGACCGAGGTATAAATGTCAGGATAAATATCTAATGTTTTGTTCCTGAATAAAGCGCCTCCGGCTAAAATTTGTTTTAGTTCAATGCCCGGGGGAAGGGTTTCATAGAAAATCCTTTTAACTTCGGGGTATTTTTTTTGGAAGTCAGAGATAATTTCTTCCATTGCCATGAATTGATTGCCGGCCATAAATAACACCAGATCAGATGAATCAGCTATTTCCAGATTGTGAAGATCGTCTGCTCTATCATGCGGAATGACTGGCAAGTCTTTTTGGGGCATAACGAATTATTATCTCCCTGTCTTTATCAGGCTGCCTCACTTCGCCACTTGAAATTAAGATTTACCAATCTGTTTGATAAAATAATAGCCAGGTTTCGCATTAACACATATCCTGAATGATTATCTTTATTGATCAATTCATAAAGCTTTTTACGATCAATTTGCATAACGCGGATTTTATCGATTGCAGTAACATATGCGGAACTTCGAGTATCTTCCAAAAAAGCAATTTCTCCAAAGATGTCTCCACTCCTAATGACAACCAGTTCTACTTTTTCCTTTTGATCGTTGTGATAGCGTGTCTTTTCAATCTCGACTCTAACTCTGCCTTCAAGAAGGACAAAAAGGCCCACATTCGGACTCGATTCTTCAACAATTATTTCTTTATTATTATAGAAAACTTCCCGGCTGAACGAAACAATTGCCTCTATTGCTTCCGGGCTTAGTCCATTAAAAATTTCGAGCTTGGCTATTTCTTCTGTCTTTAGCATTGGCTGATCTCCTTTGGGCAGGCTTGGGTCTAATATAAGTGGTATATAACATATTCATTTTACTTGTTTATAAATAAATATGCAAGAATAATTATTAAATTTTATATACAGCCTTTAAATAACTATTTTTATCGGCGCTTGACTCAAAATAATCAAGAATGTAATCTGCCGATTAACCAATGCAGGAGGTTCCTATCATGAAATGGAAAGTCCCATGCTTACTGTTATTGTTTGCTCTTTTATTTTATGGATGTTCTAAGCCTGTAATACGAACGATGGAGGTTACCGGCTACTGCGGATGCGGAGAATGCTGTGGATGGGAACGGGGAAGCTGGAAATATTTGAAGCTTAATTTCTGGAATCGATATGTAAGCGCCGGAAAACGTAAAGGGCGACCATATACCGGCCATACCGCAAGCGGTACAAAGCCGCAAGAACCAACTCCAGGACTTTTTTCAATTGATAGCTTAATTCATCCCTGGATGATTCCAATAAGAATTGTCTTTTTTCCGTGGCTTCTGTTACCTGAAGATGGCACCATTGCAGCGGATACCTTATATTATCCTTTTGGCGCCAGGTTATATATTCCAGGTTATGGGTATGGTGCAGTTGAAGACAGGGGGGGAGCTATAAAGGGCATAGATCGTCTTGATGCTTTTTATAATTCTCACCAAAAAGCACTTAACTGGGGTAGAAAAAGAATTGATGTCAAAATTTTTAAATAAGACAGGATGTCAATTCATAGGAAATTTTTCTTCCCAATATTTACCTGCTATACAATAAGCAGATGCTGTTTCAAGAAATTTTATAAGTTCCGGCAGGGATATCCTGTCATTAAAACCACCAAGATGAGGGCCGGTAAGAATAGAGATGTCTTTTTCCCCTTTTTTTAGTTTTTCAATCTTTTCTTCAGAATAACCTCTATCTAAAAGGAATTCTCTGAATTCTATATCCGTCATTTCTGTTTGATCCGCTGCTCTCAGCATTTCTTCCATATGACGGTCAACTCCCATTTCTTCAATCATGCGTTGGGCTAATTCATCAAAGTCAAAAGGCGCATCTCCATTAAAGTTTCTACCTACAAAGCCGTTATAGTATTTATAAAAAACGCCCTGGATAAGCTCCTTAAAGAATGACTTATCAAAGAGCCGCCTGGCATCCACAGGCTTGCCCTGTTCGTCTAGTCCGAATCTTTCAGCCTCATGGTTACGGAAGTAACTGCCTATTACAAGTAGAATACTCAATATATGGCTGCCCATATATTCATAAAGTTTTTGGCTTGTACTCTCAAATGTTATAAGATGTTCAAAATCTCTTATACCTGTCGGTCCAAAATTTGGATAGCGGCATGAATGAAGCCATGCATCAAGCCTCCCCCCCCTGGGCCATTCATAGAATCCTTGATCTTCCCTTCTATTGCGTTGCACCCGGTTGTGAAATAAAGGGATGGGGGCGGAATGAACTATCCCCATTGAAGTCAATTTCCCAAGCAGCCATGCATTGTTGAATATAACTTCTCTAAATTTTTCTTTGCCAAGTTGTCTTTCTTTTTTATGTGTGTTTGGATAGGTGAAATAATCATTATGAGCAATAAAGCATATTGCATAACTATTTTCGTGATTAAATGCCGCATTTTGTTGCCTTATAGCATGCGTATCTTTTAATCTAAATAAATAGCTTCCATTAATCTTTAATGGAGAAGGAATCCGAAATTCAACAGAAAAGGAATTTCCATTCGATGATAGATATTTCATCCATAGAGCTTCTCTGTTTAAAGATTCAATGGAATTTTTCGAGAGAGCTAATTTGAGCACTAACAGCTTCCCGTCGCCGGCAATAGCTGAAACCAGACTTCTTCCTATCATTACAGGGGGATGGCTGAGATTAAAGCTGTTTCGCATTAATAATTCTTCCCATTTTACTGACGGAATTACCTCTGTTCTTTCTTCATCTATTTTGGGGCCATTTATAAAAAGAGGAAGTGAACCCATGGCTTCAGCGGCTGCTCTATGATTTGCATCCATTCCTGTATTTAAAATATTTTTTAGAGCAGATATGGCAGGTAGAGATAGAGAACTGTCGGTATTGTTAACTATTATTGAAGCCAGAGCATTTGCAGCAGCTCTGTATAAAAAAATGGATTGAGTCTGTTTAAGGTACTTTAAATCCCTGAGAATTCTGTCAAAAGTGGAAATTGTTTCAAGCCTTACATTATCAGGATGTGACTGCGCAAATGAATTCAGTTCATTAACAGTCATAAATGTGGCACAAAAATCCAAGGCAGTATTATTAAGAGTATTTTCCAGGCG
>VMSQ01000224.1 GCA_013792055.1 Desulfobacteraceae bacterium | reverse complement strand
GTCCTGAACGGAAGAGCTTTTTTAGATCAATGATTCAGATAGAACCGGATGTTGCGGAAGTGTTCCCAGATTCAAGATCAGTGAATGAAGCTCTTCGATTTTTAATTAGAATTACCAGAGAGAAAAATTATCATCCCATGGCAATATTACCGATGCCTAATGATATAATAGAGTGTGGTGTAACTGGAAAATAACTCTCCATAAATAACAACTTTTTGGTGTATGTAGTATAATAACTGCACAAATTTCATTTATTCCAAAGCCTGTTTTCAAGGCTTTTTGACTTCTCTTATTTTCTCCAGTGTATCGCTGTAAATGTTCTTTTTCAAAGGATTGAGTTCGAGAGCCTTTTGGGCAAGCTTTTCCGCTTCATCGAGGTTGTTGCCCTTCTCGTAGTAAAGCCATGCCAGATTATTATAGGCATCAGCATTGTGAGCGTCCCTTTTGATTGCCTCTTTGTAAAATTCTTCTGCCTCATGCAATTCATTTTTCTGAAAATGTGCATTGCCGAGATAAAGATAAGCAACAGGAAGTTTCTTTGCTGCCAATCTGTATTGTTTTATTGCGCTGTCAAACTCACCCCTTTTCTCATAGGTCACCCCGAGTTCTAAGTGTTCCTCAGATGTCAGAGGATCTTCAAACACGATAATTTTTGGAAGGACGCAGCCAGAAAAAAACAGCAGCGAGCAACAGCTAAGCAACAACAAGATATGAGGTAGCCGGCACTTTAGATATGACATGCAGCTCATTGTTTGGGTCTTATTAGCATCGTCCAGAAATTTGTTTTTTCCCATGACTTCAAAAAAGCTTTTAAAAGTATGAACTTGAAGCGATTTCTTCCTGAATTTACAAGGATTCCATTTTTGTTGTAACCGACAACCACCATAAAATGGTTTTGCTGATAAACCCAGAAACCGTAATCAACCAGGACTATCAATGGGTAGCCCAAATCAATATTGCGCTTAATATCCTCAGCACTGCCCTTATACTGCCTGGCTTTAAGACCCTTTCTCTCCGCATACAAAATCATATCAATATCAAGCGTGCCCTTTGCTGATTCACTATATATTTCGCCTGAAACATCCTCAGGAGAAACACCTGTTCGCCAATAATTCAAAACACCTGCAAGTGAGGCTGGACCACACTGATATGTTTCCTGAGGATAAAACGGCACACTTTCTATTACCTGAAAGGCCGTGGATTCCTTGATGTCGGGAGTTCCTGTGCATGAAAAAAGGAGGGGGAGGACGAAAGGAAACATGTGCAGGCATCCACGAACCCACACAATAATTACGGTCAAGGTTTTAGGCACGGTAACTTGGATGGAAATATATGTTGGGTAACATGAGCGCTACTTGCTTTGAATAATAATTCTCTTGCCTGAAACATGAAACCAAACTCCAACTAATATTCCTATGAGAAGAAGCACTAGCAGAACCTCGAAGCCGTTGCCACCAACTCTGATTTCATCGAGTTTTAAGGCGATCTGGTGAATCTGATGATCATATAGCCCGCTTAACCTCCCCTGAATGTCATCCTGCGAAAAGCCGAGTTGTTGGAGCCTTTTGCATATCATCTTTGTCTCAAGAATCTTTTGAATGTTTTGGAGGTGAGAAGTCCTGTCAGCCTGCGAAAGAGCGATTATTTCTGAAGGTGAAAGCCCTGCATCAACTCTGGGTGCAATACCCAATGCAAACATTCCGACAACGAGAAACCACGATACACATTTAATCAGCTTTTTTGACATACTATGCTCCTTTCTTTAGTAATAGAAATTTGCTTTTTGTGAACGTAAGTATGGCAAAAAGCTGCTTGTATGTCAATAACTAAAGAGAGTACTAAAGAGAGTACCGCATATTGTATAGGCTAAAATAGAGCTGTGCACAAAGCAGCACTAAGCAGAGCCATATCTTTCTAGAACCTTTGCAAATGTATTTTTCTTGACATTCTAACCTTATTTATCTATTTATCCGTTCAAATTCTATGAGAATGAAATTAATTCTGCAAATTAGATAGCTCTAAGCCATGCCTTGCCTTTAAATGTAAAGGTTAAAAAGTTCGGGAGGAAAACAGTTGAAATTAAAAATACCAGCTCTTTTATCTTTACTCCTTGTTTTTTCAAGCGTTATTTACGCATCAAATCAAGAAGGTGATATTATCATCTTAGCTGAAGGGTATGGCTCATCAAAGCAGGACGCTCTCCTTAAAGCAAAAAGGGAAGCTATTGAGATTGGTATCGGCACAGTCCTGATATCTCAGACAGAAATAAGAAATTTTCAGGTTAAGAAAGATATTATTCTCAGCAAGACAAAGGGGTCAGTCAAAAAATATGATATGCTTCGTGAAGAAAAGCAACCAGACGACGTATTCTATATAAAAATTAAGGCAGTGGTATCTCTTGCCAGTATTAAGGAAGACCTGGCTGCGCTTAAAATTCTCTTAGAATCAATGGATAAACCACGTATGATGGTTATGATAGAAGAGGATGGAAAATCTGCAGAAAATGCTATTCTTGATTACCTTACTGAAAAAGAATTTGAACTCGTAGATGCTTCTGTTGTAGCCGCCCTAATGCAGAAAGAAGATAGTCTGATAAAACGTGCAACAGAAGGCGACCCTGCCGCTGCAGCCAAAATCGGCGCTGCAAATGGCGCTGAGTATGTGATAATCGGAAAGGTCACGAAAAGCCTTATGAAAAGCGCCCTTCTTGACGAATCCGGCATGAAATCGATACAGGCTAATATCACTGCAAAAGTTGTCAATTGCTCAAATGCCAAAATTATAGCTTCAAAATCTGCAAATAGTGCAGCCTACCATGTTTCCGAAGATATCGCCAGAGCGAAGGCTACACAAAAAGCTGCAAATAATCTTATGGACAAAAGCCTTTTTGAGCAAATAGTTTCCTCCTTCCAAGATTCGCTAAATAACGGTATTACAATAGATGTAACAATCCAGAATATTGATAATTATAAGATACAAGAGGCCGTAAAAAAAGTCATTGGGGAACTTCCTGAAGTAGTAACTATTCACAGTCGCAGTTTTGCTCAAGGGCAGCTCAAGCTTTCTATAGTATATCAGGGAAATACTGATTCCTTCTGTGAAAATATTGATGGCAAAATCGCTGGGAAGAAAAAACTTTATGTTACAGATATTGTTGGAGACAGGGTAGTAATTAACTTAAAGTAATCTTACACTATTTTTGCTTTTCAAACAAAAAGATTGTTCTATGTAACAAAACCAGATAAAAATATTTCAATAAATTTTATTATAAAAATATAGCAAGGATATTGACTATGAAAAGATTGATTGCCTTATTATTAGTCCTTGTCTTCTCATCATTCATGCCATGTAAAGCAGGTGCGGAGTTTAAAAAGACAAAAATTGCTGTCCTGGACTTCAAGCTTCAGGGTCATGGATATGAAACTGAAGATATGGGGGTAATTGTTGCTGAATGGTTTATCACTGCTTTTGTTAAAGAAGGCAGATTTGAAGTTGTTGAAAGAGGAATGCTTAATAAAATTATAGACGAACAAAAACTATCCATGACAGGAGTTATTGACGAAACCACTGCAACAAAAATAGGCAAACTGCTGGGTGTAAAGGCAATAATTTCAGGCTCTGTAATGAAACTTGAAAATATTTGGGAAATAAACGCAAGGATTATAGATGTGGAAAGCGCATCTATAATAGCTGCTGAAAATGTTAAAAGTTCTCAAGCAGCCCAACTGCAGGATCTGGTAGTTCAAATGTCTGAAATGATAATCAAAAACTTTCCTCTTGAAGGCTATATTGTTAATAGAAATGATAAAAGTGTAACAATAGACCTAGGCCAGCGCGCAGGAGTTAAGCCTGGTATGAAGTTTATTGTTTATCAGGAAGGAAAATTAATTAAGCATCCTAAAACAGGAGAAATACTTGACGTTGAACGCATAGAGACAGGGACTATATTAATAAAAAACGTTAGAAGTAAAATCTCGAAAGCTGATATTTTATGTGAAGACACGTCAGGGGCTATTGCCTATGGACAATTGGTACAGAGTGTTGTTGCGCAAATAAAAACTGAAAAACGTCCCTACACGGCCACCGTAACGAAAAAGCCAGAAAAGAAGCCAGTTAAAAGCAGTTCAAAAAGTGTAGCAGAATTAATAAACATGCTTCAATCAGACGACCTAAAGAATAAAACAGCCGCTGCAAAAGAAATTGCTATATCTTATTCAAAGAGTCCTGAACTTCTTGAAGTCGTCAATGAAGAGCTTTTAAAGGAATATTCGAAAAAATCAAATGACAAATATTTTGCTGATGCAATGGCATGGCTTTGTAATGTTCTTGGAGGTTCCGGGGATAAAAAATATATTCAAACTTTGGAAAAAGTTGCAAAAGAAGCACCCAATAGAAAACTAAAAAAATACGCCATAAAAAATCTTAGACGACTAAAATAATAATAAATTTTATAAACCAATCAATCGAGACTATCTAAATATATGAATATTATTAATTGTCTTTATAAATTATTTATCAAGCCATTGTTTCTGACCCGCCAGAAACCCGCATAAAAACAATTTGTGCAAAACACCTTGATATCTCAATTAATTCTAATTATTGCAAATAATCTAATCCAACGATCTGTAAATCAAAAATTTATTGACGCTTTTAATTGTATTTGGTTATATTATTTTTTTAAGTAATGATAACTTATTATAAAAAAAGATAATTTCTCAGTAGTGTCCGGTTAACATTCAAATAATTTCAATTGGATATGTCCGATAGTAATTTGGTTTTTGCAATCACTTTGCGCCAGCACCTGATAAATGGGCTTTTTCTCAAAAAGAGATATGCTTAAAATCTGTAAAATAGT
>VMSQ01000072.1 GCA_013792055.1 Desulfobacteraceae bacterium | reverse complement strand
TTTCATGGAAAATAGGGTTGTATTTATATACAATTGAAATCAAGAAATAATATTTGGACAGCTAATATCCTTAATTTATTTCTTAACGTTTAAATTGTTATCTAGTGAATAGAATGAAACCAATTGAAACAGAATATAATGGAGATCTATTTCGCAGCCGACTTGAGGCCAGGTGGGCTGTATTTTTCAGAACATTGAATATTGTGTATGAATACGAAAAGGAAGGCTTTGATATTGATGGCGTAAGGTATCTACCTGATTTTTTTCTGCCAGATTACAGTTGTTGGGTTGAAATTAAGCCGGATTCAATTTCTGAGAAAGAATATATAAAAATCAATGCATTTGCAAAAGCAACAAAGGACAAATTTATCCTTATATCAGGCACGCCGAAAGAAGGCCATTATACAGTTCGCATGTTAGCTAATGGGAACTTAGATACCGAGTTATTAGAAAACCTTCCTGTAGATGATTTTACACTTGCTTTGGCCAGAAGGTCTTCAGAGCCAGAGTTATGCCTTCTATGCGAGCATTGTGCTTTTAATCTAATCGACAAATCTACTGATGATGGCGAGCGGTGGCCTATAACTATGGGGCTTGAAATTGCCTATAATACAGCATCACAGGAGAGGTTCGAAAACAGATAACAACGTGATGAAATCTGATCAGGAAGGTCGTGCGGCTGAGGCTTTGAGATGGCATGGATAACTCAGCGCTTACAAGGCAGAGTCCCTTCCTGCCAGCTTATCACGGACATTATGTTTCAATGGAACAAAGCCATGAGAAAGAAATACAAATACTGTGATGACGATGATTACAAAGATGATGCGTACCGAGCACTTTCTTCACAGTTTGAAAATTACCAAGCTTTCGAGGCATTCTATTCTACGTTAAATGATTTGGAAACAAAAAATGAATTCCTTCGAGTTGGTTCTACATATCTTTTCTTCGTAAAGAATGGGGACTGGCATGTAAATGTTCCACGCTCAAACCCTGTAATTGAATATTTTACTAATTCTTTTAAACTCGTCGCCATGCTTGCAATAATCGAAAGTCTCTCCAACAAAAAGAACGTCGATTTCTTTGAATGGCTCTCAGAAAAAGATAAAAGAGGATTATTCCCAATAACAGATAGGTCACAATTGCAGAAACTGTATGATGAATACAAATCAGAATATGGATCAATCAGACGTTGCAAATCATTTTTCGCCAATTTGCCTCCACCAACAAAGGATAAGCTTCGAAACTCAATAACCATCAACGGGAAGCCAGTCAAAACGATCGAAAAGGTGGCAGAAATGATTTATAAGGCTCGCAGTGATTTTGCACACGAAAGTAATTCCACCTTGGAAATAGGTGATTGGTTTCATTTCTCAACAGAGAAAAACAAAGAAATCGTCTGGAAACTGCTATCAATGCAGCTTTTGCAAAACGCTTTTGAAGAAGGGGTAATAATGCACTTTAAAAACATAACGGCATGAAGGGCGACGGCAAAAAGCCGCCGCGCCTTATCGAAATGTTTGGCGGGACAAATATTGTGTTTTCAGGGGATAAAATTGAATAATATAATGGGTAACATATTGAAGCAATTTTGTTTTTTGCTAATCGTGATCAGTATCTTGAGTGGTTGCGCTACTACTACGCAATATGTGCCTATACCAACTTCTCATTTGGACAACCAATCTGCAATAATTGTTTTAAAAAGATTGGGAGCCTTTCGTGGGGCAGGTAGAACAGTATCTGTTTATGATAATGAGGAAAAAATAGGTAAACTTGCAAGTAATGGTGTTCTTCAGTGGATGCGAAAAAAAGGAACACTTAAATTAGACATAAAACAAGATGGGAAAACATATAATTCATTAATAATGGACATTAAGAATAATGAAGTTTACAACTTAACCTATGATTATTCAACGGGTCAAGTCAAGTTACAAGGTGCTGAGCAAAGTTCTATAAAAATCACATCTAATCCCTCTGGGGCATTAATTTACTCAGGTACAACAAAAGAATTACTAAAGTCAACAAGCTTCACGACACCCCACACTTGGACTTTGCCTAGCGGAGTAAATAAATGGAGAGCAGAATTTTACAAAGTAACCCTGCCAAGATACGAAGATTCTCCTATTATATTCAAAAACAATTCTCTTGGAAATCGCAATGTTCATTTTGATCTTATTCCAGTTATTAACAACTCGTCAAAATCATATTCAAAAATTACAAAAACAACAAATCAATTGAGCAAAGATATAAAAAAGATTGTGCCTTCAGTCCCATCATATGGTTCTGATGATATCCAAAAATGGGCAGCAATTATCGGAATTTCAAAATATCAACATGCTGGAAAAAGCGCCTTAAACAACCTCATTTTTGCAGACGACGACGCAAAGGCATTTGCTCGTTCCCTCCGTAATCTTGGCTGGTCTGAGAGCCACATGAAAGTGCTCATTAACAAAGACGCCACCCAAAGAAACATAATGATAGCCCTTGAATCATGGTTAACTAAAGCAGGCCCAAACGACCAAATTATCCTTTTCTGGGCGGGTCATGGTTTCCCAGACCCTGAAGACCCTGAAAAAGTGTATTTTGCTTGCTATGATACTGATATTTCAATCCCCGCTACCGGTTATCGTATGGACAATGTGAGGCGGTCACTTGAGGAAAAGAAAGCTCGCAATGTAGTTCTTCTTGCTGACACCTGTCATGCCGGAAAACTTATCACTCGTAGTAATGGAAATCGGGGTATATCAATTGTGCCTAATATTAAAAGGCGGAATGTGCCCAAAGGCTGGGTCTTCATGGTCGGTGCTGACACCGACCGACAGGCCATTGAGCATTCATCTTGGTCTAATGGTGCATTTACTCATTCCCTTATAAAAGGGCTTAATGGCGAAGCTGATGGCTTCCAAAGTGCTGGAGCTAAAGATGGTATTGTGACCATGGGTGAACTGAAAGACTATATGAACATTTCAATGCCGGATGAAACCCAAAGAGTCTTGGGTGTGGCTAAAAGACCAGTCATAATGACAAGTACAGGTGATCCTGACATTTGGAATTTGACTTTGCAGGTTAAGTAATAATTGAATATTGCCGAACAAGGGCATGGAGATGGGTTTTGAAATGCTGGCGCATTTCAAAACCACTCATGCTCGGGTTAGAACTCACTATGACCGATGCTCGCTTCTCACGAATTGTGATTATTCAGTCGCTCCCCTCTATCGAATCGCAGACAGGTCGTCATCTCCGCGACGCGATTGAACCTACGGCAAAAGCGCTCCGCCACATTCCGGTCGAGTTCGTTGAAGCGCCAACTGCAAGCGATTTTTGGACGGCTTTGGACCGTGTCCACAAAACCATCGAGAACAGCATGGATTACCCAATCCTTCATCTCGAATGTCACGGTCTGTCAGATAAGACAGGCCTCTCTCTTGCCGACAGAACCCCTGTTACATGGATTGAGCTCAAGGCTGTGTTGGTGAGATTAAACCAAGCAACTTGCTGCAATCTATTAGTTACGCTCGCTGCGTGTCACGGCGCCATGCTAATGGAAACTCTCGATGTGCACGATCGCTCCCCTTGCTGGGGGCTTTTGGGGCCAAGCGGTGAGGTGAGTCCGCCGGATCTTAAGAGCAGCTACTCTGCGTTTTTTTTGGAGCTTCTTCGCTCTGCGAATACTGAAGCCGCCTGCTTCTCGCTTCGGGACTCTCCGGACTGCAGAGCGAAATACTTTTTGTTTACCGCTGAGGACATGTTCCGAGATGTCTTTCGGGTTTACCGAGCCACCTGTTCCACAAAAGACCAAATGACTGAGAGGGCTGATAGGTTTGCACAGATATTTAAGAAGCATGGAATGCCAGACGATGAAGTGAGTTCAATTCGCCCGGTTCTATATGAAGAGGAATATAAGGTTCTTGAGCGATTTTACAAACGATTCTTCTTCGTAGATCGTTGCCCAAAAAATGGACTGCGCTTTAACCGATGCATACGCGGCGCTTACAGCATGATTAGGGACGAATGCGGGTCCATAAATAAGTAACTATCTTTTAAGCATGATTTATTTATAGGATGTCTGTGATATCCTCAGGGCTAAAATAGTATTGAAAGAAATGCATTCTTGTTCAAATGATATTTATTACAATGCTAAAGAATTTGGTAGAAGTTTACAACCTATTAGAATAGTTGAAAATACTATAAAAATTGTAAAAGAGAAACAAAGTTAATATCCAGGTCAGCAATGAATGGAAAGGTGAATTATAAATTTGTATCTGATAGATTTAAAGCTCTTTGTGGCAATAAAATTACAATATCAGGGACTATTCGAGAATGGCAAAAAGAGCAAGAACTCCCTAAAGAATGTGTTTTTTGTTATACAACGGAAAACCTTCAAATGGATCATCTTATTCCACGCAACAGAGGAGGTAATGATTCCGCAGACAATATGGTTTGGTCTTGCCAAAAATGCAATAGTTCAAGAGGCGACAAAGGTGTTTTTGTATGGTTAGGACTTAAAGAAAAAGATAACTTGCATCGACTTGTCGCAGGTAAGTATTTGAAGCGGTTATTTGATTTACACACAGAAAAGGAAACAATGTTCATAAGCAAAGATAATATTGAAACCCTTTGTAAGGAATGTAAAAATAAACCTGCATGCATCGAATGGGATAAAGTAAAAGAATTAACATGTTTTTGTTTGGAGAGTATATTCTAATGAGTCGCTGAACATGGACTCCGATCACGCCGGCGCGTGACCGGAGCCAGTTAGCTATTTGTTCGGCGGAGAAAATATAACTTGCAGGTGGTAACTGAAACAATCAATTCGAACGTTGGGATTGTCCTATTATCAGGAGGTAATAATGAATTTAAATACTGTTTCCATATTCAACCTGAGTCCACCAGAGAAGTTGCAACTGGTGGAAGATCTATGGGACGATCTGGCGGCTACTCCGTCAGAGGTTCCTGTGCATGAATGGCAAAAGGAGGAGTTGGCTCGTCGAAAGGCCAATTTGATGAGCAAGCCGGCTTCTGGGCTTTCATGGGACGAAGTTAAACAGAGGGTTCGAAGTCGCTATGGTCGCTGAACTAATAATCGCGCCAGAAGCACAACAAGACGTCGATGAAGCATATTACTGGTACGAAAATCGTCGACTTGGCCTGGGGGAAGAGTTTCTCGGCTGTGTGGACGCCTGTATTCAAGCAATTTGTCGCATGCCTGAACTCCACTCGAAAGTCCACGAGGAGTATCGTCGGGCATTGGTGAGGCGATTTCCGTACGCCATCTTTTATGAGTACACTGGTGGGAAGGTGACCGTCTACTGCATCTTCCATGCATCCCGGGACCCAAAGAAGTGGCGCAATCGCTTGGTATGACTTGCTAAGCATCGCCGAACCTATCAGTTCAGGTGACAGCCAAGGCAGAGCCGTTTTGGCACGGATATGGCATTACGCTTATCGCGTGCCTTTGATACTACGCCTGATCTTTGGTTAAGCTTGCAAAAAAACTATGATTTATGGCAGGCGGAGCATGTCTCAAAAGCATGGCAAACTGTCAAGCCCATTTCACAACAATTGCTCCATCATCAAGGATAAAACAGCAAACCTGCCCACTGGTGATGGCTCGCTTTCTATGATCGTAATTGATTTAAAAGACTTGTGTTTTTAAGATAAAGGCCATATATTCTTACCAGTAAGATAAATAAATTGTAAGGAGGCATATTATGGCAAATGTATCAACAACAAAAATGTCCTCTAAAGGACAAGTTGTTATTCCTGAAAACATACGGAAACAACTCAATTTAAAGGCTGGAGCACAATTCGTCGTAGTTGGCGAAAAGGATGTCGTTATCCTTAAAAACATTTCTCCGCCATCCCTTGATGAATTTAATGCTCTAATTGCTGACGCCAGAAAGAAAGGGAAACAAGCCGGATTAAAAAGGTCTGATATTAAGGATGCGATATTTAAAGCTCGCGGGAAGAAGACATGAAAATCATCCTTGATACGAATGTTTTCATATCTGGGTTGTGTTTTAAGGGGAAACAATATGACTACAGCCACATTAAAGACCATGGGCCAGCAATCCGGCCGCCGTTCCTGGGCGGAACCCTGGAAAATCAAGATGGTAGAACCGATTCGCTTAACCAGTCCGGAGGAGCGGATGCGAGCTTTAAAGGAAGCAGGCTGCAATACCTTTTTATTGCGATCCGAGGATGTCTATATTGACCTGCTTACGGACAGTGGCACCAACGCCATGAGCGACCGTCAGTGGGCCGGCATGCTGATGGGCGATGAGGCCTATGCGGGCAGCAGGAACTTCTATAATCTGGAGGAGGCGGTAATGACCTATTATGGCTATCGATATATGGTGCCCACCCATCAGGGCAGGGGTGCCGAGCACCTCCTCAGTCAGACCTTAATCAAACCTGGTCAATATGTGCCCGGCAACATGTACTTTACTACTACCCGCATACACCAGGAACTGGCTGGGGGCACGTTTGCAGATGTGATAATCGACGAAGCTCATGACCCCGGCAATGAGCATCCCTTCAAGGGCAATGTGGATTTGGACAAGTTAGAGTCTTTGATCAAACAGAAAGGGGCCGAAAACATTGCCTATATCAGCCTGGCGGGGACTGTGAACATGGCGGGCGGTCAGCCGGTGAGTATGGCCAATGTGCAGGCGCTGCGAGAACTGTGCGATCGCTTCAGAATTCGCATCTACCTGGATGCGACGCGTATGGTCGAAAACGTTTTCTTTATTCAGCAGCGGGAGGAAGGGTACGCAGATAAACCCATTGCCGCCATTCTGAAGGAATTCTGCAGTTACACGGATGGAGCCTGGATGAGCGCCAAGAAGGACAACCTGGTCAACATAGGCGGCTGGCTGGCCGTCAATGACGATGAGCTTTTTGACTCGCTTCGCAACATGGTCGTAATATATGAAGGTCTTCATACTTATGGGGGACTTGCCGGGCGAGACATGGAAGCTATGGCTATAGGTATCGCCGAAGGGGTACAGGATGACCACGTGCGTTCCCGTGTGGGACAGGTGCTTTATCTTGGAGATTTACTGCTCGACTGGGAAGTACCTATCGTCAGACCGGTGGGCGGGCATGCCGTCTTTCTTGACGCCAGGAAATTCTACCCTCACATTCCTCAGAATCAATTTCCAGCCCAGACTCTCGCAGCTCAGCTTTATCTGAATTCGGGAGTTCGTGGTATGGAACGGGGTATTGTTAGTGCCGGAAGGGACCCCAAAACAGGTGACCATCGCTTTCCGGCTCTGGAGTTGACGCGTTTGGCGATCCCTCGACGGGTCTACACACAGGCACACATGGATGTGGTCGCGGAGGCGGTAAAAACAGTTTACGATGCCCGTGAACAGACAAAGGGTCTAAAAATGGTCTATGAGCCCAAGCACCTGCGATTCTTTCAAGCTCGCTTTGAACCTGTCACATAGAGTAAAAATGGGGTTGTTACCTTTAGCGGCTAAAATTCCTTGTAAATTCTTGCCAAAGGATGACCTGGAGCTTTTATCTCAAGATCCAGAAAATAACCATAGGGTGTTTGAACAATAGAATAGCCTGCTTTTTCCAGCCTTTCCCGTGTTCGGTCTAATAATTCCTGCGCTTTTATTGCTTCAGCCTTTTCTTCTCCCAGATGCGTGAAAGAATGAAGAACGATATTTGTTGTTTCCCATTTGCGGGCCAGCCACTTTGAGTTTTTTACCAGCTTTGTCTCAGCGGAGCTGCTGTCTTCAACATCCCTGGGTTCTACGTGAATAAAAGCCACTACTGTATTATCGTTTTCAGCAGGCTTGGCATCCGGGGCATTTTCAAGGGTTTTTATGGCCGGAGTCCAGTTGAAATTATTGCAATACCAGAATAATACACGCATTTTTTCTCAATTCCTTTTCTGAGAATAATTTTATTTTACAGTAGCTATAATATATATTCATGGTTTGCAAAAATTATTATTGTATAGTAATAATATAGAAAAACTTTACCTCTAACCAGGAGATAACGCATGACAAAACAAATTTCTTTTTCAAAGTATGAGCAAAAAGTTCTTCCAAACTTCCGGCAAAAAATCGGGGCAGCAGAGTCTACCGAGGATGTAAAAAAGTTTTTTGTCTATACTATCCAAGAGTTATTTGAAAGTATTTTTGCTGAAAAAATTGACTTTGAATATGAAGATATTGAATTAACGCCAGGCAAAGAGCCATATTATCTTTTGAGCAAACAGCTTGTTTCTTCCAATGAGTTTAAATCTGCCTGGAATGACTCGGATTTACCTCGTTTGCTTTCTCGATTAGCGGAAACTGCGGTGAACCGTTATAAGCATCTTAAAAAGGGACCGGAAAAAACCGACTCTAAAATTAGAATGTAGGTAACACTTCAGCACTTTTAAATATTATTTTTTTGGATTTACAGGATTTAAATTATCAAAACTTTTCCTGCCTGACCGCCTATCTCTGGAGGGTTAATTCAAATTTGATTATGGTTATTGATCAGAAAGCACAGCCACTTGTGGCAACAGCTTAAAAGTAAAGACAATACAATAAAATCCAATTGTCTTTGGAAACATTATGCTGTTATCGGAAATCACTGCTATTCACGTAACAAATTGAAACATTTTAATATTTGTGATATGCAAATGTTACCTACATGAAAACCAGGTGGTTTCTGGGTTAAGTGGCAAGCTATCTCTACTATTATTATCCAAATTTATAGAGACCTTTGCACAACCCCCATTTTTGCTCAATTCTGGTCATTGCGAGGAGCAAAGCGACGTGGCAATCTTGTGGATTATCAACAGGTTGTGAGATTGCTTCGCTTCGCTCGCAATGACAATACTGGTGTTATGCAAAGCTCTCTTTATAGTCATAGATTTACAGAGTTCCTTTTAAGCTTTAAGTTAACAACAAGGGGAATATCCAATGGCAAAAAAGCCTACCTATGAAGAACTGGAACAAAGAGTAAAGAGACTAGAAAAAGAAACTGTAAAATACAGGAAACTTTTCGAAGAAGCCAGGGATGGGATAGTCCTGACTGATGCAGAAACAGGCACAATTATCGACTGCAACCCTGAAACCGCTAAGCTTGTTAAAAGGAAAAAATCCGAATTATTAGGTCAACACCAGAGGATTCTTCATCCTCAGCACACAATTATTGACGGGTTTTCAGATACTTTCATAAAACATAGAAATAAATTTGATGGTCAGATTTTAGAGGCGCAGGTTATCACAAGCACAGGAGAAATCAAGGATGTAGCAATTAAATGCAATAGCTTTTATTTAGGTAACAAAAAATATCTGCAGGGGATTTTTCGCGACATTACAGAAGCAAAGAAGTCAAAAGAATTGATTAGAAAAAGTGAAGAATTGTATCGTTCTCTTGTGGAAAATATCGACATTGGTGTTGCACTTATTGATTTGGATCATAATGTTATTATGGTAAATGAAGCTCATGGGAAAATGATTAATAAGCATCCTAATGAACTTATTGGGAAAAAGTGTTTTCAAGAATTTGAAAAACGTGAGAAGGTTTGTCCTCATTGTCCAGGGGTCCAGGCTATAAAAACCGGCCAAACTGCCGAGGCCGAAAGTGTCGGAGTGAGAGATGGCGGCACCACGTTTGATGTCAGGATCTGTGCTTTTCCAGTATTCGGGTCAAATGGCTCAGCTACTGGATTCATTGAAATTGTGGAAGACATCACCGAAAAGAAAGAGCTTGAAGCTCAATTGCAAATATCACAAAAAATGGAGGCTATTGGAACCCTGGCCGGAGGTATTGCGCATAACTTTAACAATCTCCTCATGGGTATCCAGGGTAACGCATCTTTGATGTTTAAAGAAATTGATTCTTCACATCCCCATTATGAACGGCTGAAAAGCATCGAAAAACAGATTCAAAGCGGTGTAAAACTAACCAGCCAGCTACTTGGTTATGCCAGGAAAGGTCAATATGAAGTTAAGCCAATCAGTCTTAACCAGATAGTTAATGAAATTTCTGATACTTTCGGTCAGACAAAAAGGGAAATAGTTATTCATAAAAAACTTGCCGAAGACCTTTTTGCAATAGAGGCTGATCAGGGGCAAATCGAACAGGTTCTGTTAAATTTATTTGTCAATGCAGCAGATGCCATGCCTCATGGAGGAAATTTTTACTTAGAAACAAAAAATGTTACTAAAAAAGATTTGAAGAACAAACCATATAAACCAACAGTTGATAAATATGTTCTGCTGATAGTTAAAGACACAGGTATTGGCATGGACAAAAGCACTATTGAACACATATTTAACCCCTTTTTTACAACAAAAGAAATGGGAAGAGGTACTGGCCTTGGGCTTGCTTCTGTTTACGGTATAATAAAGGCTCATGGAGGATATATTGATGTTGAATCCAAAGAAAAACAAGGAACAACCTTCAGTGTTTATCTGCCGGCAACTAAAAGAAAGGTTAAAAAGACTGTTAAAACTTCTGATGAACTCATTAAAGGAACAGGGACAGGAACAGTACTTCTGGTTGATGATGAAGAAATTATTCATGATGTCTGCAAAGAACTGTTGGAGGCCATAGGCTGCAGGGTTTTATCAGCCAAAGACGGAAAAGAAGCTATAGGGATTTACAGAAAGAACCATAACGATATAGACATGGTGCTTTTAGACATGATTTTGCCTAATATGGGCGGTGGTGAGGTTTATGACCGTCTTAAGGAGATTAATCCTGAAGTAAAAGTACTCCTTTCAAGCGGCTACAGCATTGATGGCGAGGCGACCGAAATATTGAACCGAGGCTGTAATGGTTTTATTCAGAAGCCGTATGATATGAAAAAACTATCTGCAAAAATAAGTAAGGTATTAAACAATAAATAGAATTTCTTAAAAGAACGAATTTGATATAACAAAATCCCCACATATTGTATAACCGACACCTAATTAACAAGATTTCGATATCTCTGCTATTATACGACAATAAATTAATAAACCAAAATTTTTAAGTTTCAAAAACATATCTGCACAGATTCCAACCTTCTCTGGGTGCGGCTTTTCGCTTTTACATTGATAGTAATTAAGGGGCGAAAGTTGAGTAAGTCTACCTTGAAGCAGAAATACTCCAGACATCATTGCTGGTTTGATTTATATTTATATTAATATCCAGGAAAAGCTTAATTACATCAGAATTCGTTTTTGTATGCAGACTGGGCTTTAGCGTTGTGTAAGATCCGCCACCTGCCAGCGCTAAAGGCAATAAGAGCTGATCCGCCAGATATTTGCCGACAGGTACCCCGGCTTCCAGATAGCGAATGGCTTTGTTGACAGCGATTTTTGCAACATCTTCCGCCATCACGCCCTTTTTACCAAAACCGGTAAATATCTCTGTAATATGTTGGCTTTTAATTTCAATGCAGACGATGTTGCCGGGTCCCATGTCGGCAGGTTGTTCGATAATCTGGAGGCATTCTTTATTCCATCCCAGCTTTTGTTCAATTACTCCAAGCTCCCGTTCGGCAATATGACGTGGCAGGCCGGCAACAAAGGCCTTGGCGCGGCATTCATTAATTTCCCCACGCTTATTGATATGAAATGTCCGAAGTTGGTCAGCAGGCTGGATTGTCACATTAAATCTGCCGCCTCCTTTGGGATAGTATCCAGGACGTTCCAGTCGGGCATTTATTTTCGGTCCCATGCTGTTGATTATGGGAATGAATGCCTGCTGTATGAAGTCAAAAGGGGGTGCGAAAGGGTTGTGCGTGCCTCCTTCGAGTATCAATGTCGATGGCCCCTTTGCTATTATCAAAGCAGGAAGTATGGTTTGCAGTACCAGGGTTGTACTTCCTGCTGTGCCTATGTCAAAGTGATAATCGCCTGGAGTGATGGCTGCAGGAATAAATGTTAATTCCTGATGTCCTAATTCCGCCCCTTTAATTTTGGCCTTGCCTATTTGGGCAGCAGCATTTACGCACACAAGGTGCTGGCGCCTGAGCCCCGGCTTCTTTCTGCGTGCACGAATATTTGTTATTTTAAAAGGGATGCCTAAACATAAAGATAAGGCCAGAGATGTTCTTAATATTTGACCGCCCCCTTCGCCAACAGATCCGTCAACAATTACCATTTGTATCCTTTTTAAATTTAATCCACAGATTACGCAGACCCGCCTGCCACTGCCCCGCCCGCCTCGCGTTGCGAAGCATTGCGGGCAGGGAGGCACAAGCGGGCAGGTTACACAGATTTTCGTGAGTTATTGGGTTAATTTCATAATGAGTTTGTAAATTTCTGTATAGCATCAATTATAAAAATATTGTATATTGATTGTGCATTAGTTTTGGCTTTATAAACTATCAAGAAATATGAAAAGATCAAGGCAACCAACCGTGAACCTAACAACCTGAGTAGTTACAGAAATTTATGACTTATAATCTTACCGGTCAGATTGAACGAATAACTTATTCTAATGAAGAAAACGGCTTTACCATTGCCAGAGTTAAAGTTTCCGGCCGGAGGGATCTGGTAACAGTGGTTGGAAATCTTATGTCTCCAATGCCCGGAGAAATTATAAAAATGCAGGGGGAGTGGACCAGTCACCCCAAATATGGTGAGCAGTTCAAGCTTGTGCGTTATAAAACATCCGTGCCCGCAACAGTTTATGGAATCCAAAAATATCTTGGCTCCGGGCTTATAAGAGGCATAGGCCCAGTGATGGCGGGTCGAATCGTAAAGAAATACGGAAAAAATTCGCTGGATATAATAGAAAATGAAATTGAGAAATTAGCCCAGGTAGATGGTATTGGAAAGAAACGGATAGAAATGATCAGGACGGCCTGGGATGAGCAAAAAGAAATCCGGGATGTAATGCTTTTTCTGCAAACACACGGCGTAAGCTCAGGTTATGCAACAAAGATATTCAGACAGTACGGGAACCAATCAATCGCCGTGGTCCAGGAGAATCCATATCGGCTTGCAGCAGACATATTCGGAATTGGTTTCGTGATAGCAGACGGAATTGCTGAAAAGCTTGGATTTTCTAAGGATTCCACTCTAAGGGCTGAAGCAGGAATACAATATGTTCTCCACCAGATGGCAGATGAAGGAAATGTTTATTATCCTTATGAGCTTCTTTTGGAAAAATGCCGGGAAATTCTTCAGATAGACAGGGAAGTTATTGCAAAAGCATTGGGCAGTATTGTTGTTGATAAGAAAATAATTATAGAGGATCTTAATGATAATATTGAGGAGTTCAGGGAAAACAATAAGGCAGTTTATCTGGAAAAATATTATGTTTGCGAAACCCGCATTGCTTTCCGGCTGAAAACCCTGATTGGAGCGCCAAAATCTTTCCGCGATATTGATTTAGATCGAGCAGTAGAATGGGTTCAAAAACAGCTTTTTATTACCCTGGCAGAAAAACAGCTTGAAGCGTTAAGATGTTCTGTTGAAAACAAGGTGGTTGTAATTACCGGCGGGCCGGGCACAGGCAAGACAACAATTATAAATGCTGTAATAAAGATTTTTTCAAGGATGAAGCTTAAAATAATGCTTGCCGCTCCCACAGGCAGGGCCGCAAAACGCATGAGCGAGACCACCGGTTATGAAGCCAGGACAATTCACCGGCTCCTTGAATTCAGTTTTCAAAAAGGTGGATTTCAGAAAAACGATAAAAAACCGCTTGATTGCGATCTTCTGATAATTGATGAAGCTTCGATGATTGACACAATTCTGATGCACCACCTTTTAAAAGCAATTCCTCCAAGAGCCACCTTTATTCTTGTGGGGGATGTTAATCAGCTACCTTCTGTCGGGGCGGGAGCTATTCTAAATGATATTATTGAATCCGGATCCGTACCTGTGGTAGAGCTTAATGAGATCTTTCGCCAGGCCAAAGACAGCCGGATTATTGTTAATGCCCATAAGATAAACAGCGGAATTATACCGGATTTTAAAACGCCGACTCCATCTGATTATACAAATGATTTTTATTTCATCCAGCAGGAAGACCCTGAAAAAGTTTTAGAAATTATACTGGAACTATTAACAGATCGCATACCCCGGCGGTTTAATTTTGATCCTGTTGATGATATCCAGGTTTTGACTCCCATGCATAAAGGTGTGGTAGGTGCCGGCAATCTCAACGAAAAATTGCAGGAAGCTCTAAACCCGGGTGAAAATATTATTATTAGAGGGGATAGAGGATTTAGAGTTAATGATAAAGTCATGCAGATCAGAAATAATTATGATAAAGAGGTCTTTAATGGTGATATAGGAAAGATTGCAAGAATAATTGCAGATGAACAGGCGCTTGTTATTTCTTTTGACGGCCGGGAAGTCGGCTATGAATTTGCCGATTTAGATGAAATTGTTCTGGCATATGCTGTTTCAGTACATAAATCCCAGGGTTCCGAATATCCAGCCGTAATAATACCCATACTTATTCAGCATTATATGTTATTGCAGCGCAACCTTATCTATACGGCTGTTACCAGGGGCAGAAGTCTTGTTGTGATGGTTGGTACCAAAAAGGCTTTGGCGATCGGAATAAATAACAATAAAACACAGAAAAGGTATACTTATCTTAAACACAGGCTTTAAAGAGCTAAGAGCTAAGAGCTCACCCAAAGGGCGCTAGTTTTTCTAAAAGACTTCCCCAGATCTTTCGTATAGCCTGACCAGCCGCTGAATCCAAATCATATTCAAATATTGTTTGCCCCTGAACCATTGCTTTTGTAAAAGTTTGATCAAAAGGTATATGTCCTAAACAAGGCAACCCTTTTTCTTTGGCGAATTTTTCTATTTCTTCAGTTAAGTCATTATTAAGATCAAATTTGTTGACGCATAGAAAGGTCGGCACGTTAAAATGTTTGGCCAGTTGGACAACGCGCTGCATATCGTGTTCCCCTGACACACTAGGTTCTGTAACAATAAGCACGGCACTGGCTCCGCCGATGGAGGCAATTACCGGGCAGCCTATTCCCGGAGGGCCGTCAGTAAGAATTAGCTCAAGCCCCTTTTCTTCTGCAAGTTTTTTGGCTTCCGTTCTTACAAGAGCTACAAGCCTGCCTGAATTTTCTTCAGCTATACCGAGCCTTGCATGTACCAGTGGACCGAAACGTGTATCAGAAATATACCACTCTCCGTAAGTATTCAGAGGGAAGTCTATTGCTTTTTCAGGACAGAAATAAACGCATACACCGCAACCTTCACATTCAATTGAATCAACATCGAAGGTTTCGCTTATGGCCTCCCATCTGCATAAATCAATGCAGAGACCGCATTCCGTGCATTTATCTTTGTTTATAACAGCCCTATGGCCGCCCTGAAAATCGTGTTTTTCTATGATATCCGGAGCTGTAACAAGGTGTAAGTCAGCCGCGTCAACATCTGCATCGCAAAGCACCTTGTTTTCTGCAAGATATGCAAAGGCAGCCATTAAACTTGTCTTGCCGGTTCCGCCCTTGCCGCTTATAATTATCAATTCTTTCATTTAACTCACTATTTTTTTGATATTATCATATAAAGTTAAAAATTTTTCTTTAAATCCAGGGAGTTTTTCAACGATCATATCACCTCTTGAGTAGACCTCTGCTATATTTCTGTCGAAAGGTATTTCCAAAAGAACCGGGATGCTTTCCTTTTTTGCAAATTCCTTAACTTTATTATCTCCTACATCTGAACGGTTAATTACCAGCCCACATGGTATCTTTAATATTTTAACTGCGCTAATGGCTAATTTTAAATCATGAAGGCCGAATGGTGTAGGCTCGGTGACAAGAAGAATAAAATCGGTATTTTTCATGGATGCTATAACCGGACACGATGTGCCGGGAGGGGCATCTATAATGGTGAATTTGTCTGGCTTGGCAAAGGAACGAACCTTTACGATTAACGGAGGAGACATGGCTTCGCCCACCCTTAACTTTCCATGAACAAACTCTATGCCGTTACGGTAGCCCGTCTGTATGATACCCAGTTCACGGGTCGTCTCCTTTATAGCGTTTTCCGGACAAACCTTTTCGCAACCTCCACAACTGTGGCATAGCTCAGGAAATGTCATAACTGTAATATTGGCAATCACAATTATAGCTTTGAATTGACATATTTCGTCGCATTTTCCACAGAGGTTGCATTTTTTTTTATCTACCTCCGGAACAGGTGTTGTGACTGTGATAGTTTTTTCAAATACCGGATTAATAAAGAGGTGGCTATTCGGCTCTTCTACATCACAGTCCAGCAGTTGGACATCAGAGCCAATTGCCATGGCCAGATTCGTAGCGACAGTTGTTTTGCCGGTTCCGCCTTTTCCACTTGCAATACTTATAATCATTTTTCAAAGGTCTCATTTCTGAATGGTTAATATTAAATGGCCAAATAGTTATTAAAAAATTTTAACAACTATTTGGCCATTAGTCCAGACAGTTTACAATATATATTTAATGCAAAATTAGGTTTAATGGTAATCGTGAGTACCGAGTACCACTTTGATTCCGGTCTTTTCTTCAATAATTTTGGCCTTTTCTTCCGGGTCAGAATAAGGACAGCCAGGTTTTGCTTTGGCGCAGCAGGAGCTTAAATATATTACGTCAGGCTTGATTTCAGACAATTTTATTGCCAAGCCCATATTTGTGGCAGTCGCACGGCCAGGGCATTCGCACCTTATAAAAGCTACAACCTGAGAGGGTTCTTCAAAATTACCATCGCCAAGAGATGCCGCTTTCAGGCAACGCCATTCACCAGGGCATCCATTACCACTATCCATGTATGATCCACAACCTATTACTGCAACTTTTTTCATATTATTTCCTTTTCCTCTTTCATTTGAATTAAATGATTAGTAACTATTCAGCCGCTGATCTACGCTGATCATCACTGATATTTTTTTCCAGAACCCCATCACCAAGCTCATTATAAGCTTTATAAAAACTTCTAAGAATAATATCTGTGATTTCTTTGTATTTAAACCTATCTGCGTTTATCTGTGTGAATCTGTGGCTGAATAGTTACAATGATTATCTTTACATCCCGGCATGAGATACTTTGAATTTGACAAAGAACCATGCAAATAAGCGTTCAATACATCCTCGGCGAGTCCTGATATCCCTGAGATTATTTTGATTCCAGATGACACGAGCATCATTAAAAAAGGACGAGATATGGCGCCGCAAATTAGGATATTTATTTTAAGACCCTGGATGCGAAGACATCTTCGAGATAAATCTGACTCATTTAGATTTGTTTCGAAACGGGATACTTTATTTAAGTTTTTTTCATCAATAATAAGAAGTTTTGAAGCAGTATCAAAAACAGGCGAGACTTTATCATTCCATATCGGCATGGCAATTCTCATAGGAGATTACCTTTCAGAATCTCTACCACTATCTCACATGCCCCTTCTGCCGCCGCCACCACCACCACCGCAGCGACCGCCGCCACCCATTCCTCTTCCACCGCCTCCGGAACCTCTGCCGCCACCCATTCCCATTCCGCTTGGATTTACTGGAATGTTAGATACATTTTGCTCGGCATTTATTGTAGAGGTAAGATTATTACTATTATACTTTTCTATAGCTTTCTTTACTGATCCTGTCTGCCCATCAAAAAGTTCAACCCCTCCTGTTGAGAGTGCTTGGGCAGCTTTTGGGCCGCAGTTGCCGGTTATTAAAGCTTTAGCACCTTTTGAAATTATAAACTGAGCAGCTTGAATGCCTGCACCACCGGTTAATGCAACGCCTTTATTCTCAAAAGCCTCAAAACTCATATCATCTGTATTGACGATTAAAAAATAGGCACACCTGCCAAAGCGCGGGTCTATTTGCGAATTTAAATCTGTTCCATTGGAACTGACAGCTATTTTCATGTGCTACTTTCCTTTTTAAAATGTATTTTTTGAAAGATAGTTTCTAAAAATTTTCCGGCGAAGATAATTAGAAGACGATTGAATGATCATCGTTTCGGCTCAATCTTTTTCTTTAATCTTTTTCTCCCGTCTTAGCCTGTTTTCCTGAGCAGGATATGGAGGTAAGGGGAAATCGTCACCTAATTGTATATGCCCTATGGGGTAGGGAAAATATATTGGAGGTGGTTATAAAACAGCCGAAACGATGATCATATATAAACAAAGCATTTTCCATGCCAAGACGGAGTATAAATAGACAATGAATATAACTTATTGGATTGACTGAAAAATCAGGAATGATAACATTAAAATAAGGACGTGAAATAAAGATGTAATGATATCAAAATTGCAATGAAAGGGAGATATAGATGCAAATACGCAATAAAGCTAAATTTATGAGAAATACGGGCTATTTTTTCGACCTGCCATCTGTTTTTGGAATTTCAAGTTTCAGACGTTTTATTTTACGCCATAAAGTTGTAGAGTGAATTCCCAATTTCGCTGCGGTTACGCTTTTGTTCCAGCTGTTTTCCATCAGAGCCTCAAAGATAAAATTTCTTTCAATGTCATGGAATGAAAATTCTTGTTGTGGTAGGGCCTTGGGCGGGCTTATTCTCGTATTATCTGATTGCTGACGCAAATATTCGGGGAGATGTTCGATTCCTAATACTGTTTTTTTACACACCAGACTTGCGTATTCAATTATATTTTCCAATTCGCGAATATTACCAGGGAAATCATGTGACATAAGAATAGATAAAGCTTCTGGAGATATCCCCTGGATTTTTCTGTCATTCAGCCGGTTACATTTTCGGATAAAATGCTCGGCTAACAAGGGTATATCTTCCTTACGTTCCCTCAAAGGAGGAAGTAAAAGTTTGACTACATTAACACGGTAATAAAGGTCATCTCTAAATGTGCCATTTTTTACAAGTTTTTCTAAGCTCTTGTTTGTGGCTGCAACAATCCGCACGTTTGCTTTGAGTGATGATGTGCTTCCGAGAGGCTCATAGACTTTATCCTGCAGGACACGCAGGAGCTTTGCCTGGAGTAATTGTGAAATATCTCCGATTTCATCCAGAAAAAGAGTACCGCCTTCAGCCAGAGCCAAACGTCCGGATTTATCCTTTTTTGCATCTGTAAAGGCACCGGCTTTGTATCCGAATAATTCAGATTCAAGAAGTGTATCTGGTATAGAGCCGCAGTTGATAGTGATCAAAGGCTCTTTCCTCCTGTTGCTGATGGAATGAATTGCCTTTGCAAAAAGTTCCTTTCCAGTGCCGCTTTCTCCTTCAATAAGGACAGTAGTGTTACTTTCAGCAACAAGTTCCAGCATGCCGAATAGACGTTTCATTTCCTTGTTTTTGCTTATGATATCATGAAATGTATGCTTGTCGGCCAGCTCCTTGCGTAGTTCTTCCACCACGCTTAAATCTCGAAATGTTTCAACTCCCCCTATTATTTTTCCTTTATTATCTTTTAAAAGAGCGGTTGATATGCTAACTGGAATTCGTTCACCTTCGGAATTAACGATAAATATTGACTGATTTACAAAAGGATAGCCTGTTTCCATGCTTTTTCGCAGCATGCAGCCCTGTTCGCAGATACTGGCCTTAAAAACTTCCCAGCAGTGTCTTCCGATCGCCTCATTTTTTTTTATTCCGGTTATTTCCTCGGCCGCCCTGTTAAAGGAGGTGATCTTCCATTCAAGATCAACGGTAAAAACGCCGTCGGCAATGCTGTCTAAAATTATATGTGTCTGATTTACAATCTGCTGTTTCATAAAAAAATTGACTTTAGTACTGTTTTTCAAAGGTTTCAGGCAAGATAGATATGAATGTGACAAAACTGGTCAGATTGCAGATCCGGTCTTGAGACCTTTGCAAAACGCCCCCTTTTGCCCAATTTCGGCGTCAGGCTCAAATTTTAAGCCTCGAAATACTCAATGTATTCCTGCATTTAAAATTTTCGCCTTCCTTGAACTTGAACAAAATTGAACATTTTTCAAAAGTCTCGTCTTTTGAGGGCAAGTTAAAATAGCTTCAACAATATTAAATAGTTTAATTCTGATGATTATTATTGTCAATATCAATAATTTTACATACAGATTAATAAGCTTTTTACGAAGCCATCAATTTTGATGAACTCGTAAAAAGTCGTCACTCCGGTGAAAACCGGAGTCTAGATGGTCTGCAACTGCTTGAAAAGACTGGATTCCGGCTTTCGCCGGAATGACGGAAAACGGTATTTTTGGACTTTTTACGAGGCCATCAATTTTGATTTTTATAAAATTGAAAGTATGTCAAGATTTGTTGATTTTATACTTATAATTTTTGTGAGATTATATGTCTAATTCAGATTCGGTAAAACAGGACCCAGCACCTGGAACGCATCTTATTATGTTTCAGGGTGACACCAAAAGCTTTTCACTTTCATTATCTCACAGTGAAAAGGGAGCTGCGTGGCTCCGTACCAACCTGGGCCATGCGAAAATTACAAGAAGAGAAATCATTCGTGAAGTAAACAATAATGAAACTCCGCTTGGTCGTGACTGGTTTGATATACCTATGAGGCAGGTGGATGAAAGACACTTCCAGGTTACAGTGCCTATTTGTGATGTCGGGCATTTTGAGGCCAAGTGTTTTTTCATGAGAAATGGGGAATCAAATCCCATTTGGCCGAATGGCTCCAATACTGTAATCAATGTTGAGCCGGCAGACACATGTTGCTCAAATATAATCTATAATGCCTTTGTGAGACAGTTCGGGCCTAACAAAGGAGGTGGTGTTCCTGGTCCGGCCGAGGAGAGCTGTATAAGAAATCTTGAGAAAGATGGCTATGCCGTCATTCCTCGATCAGGAACTTTCCGAGATCTTATCCGCGAGCTTGATTTCATTGTTGGAAAGCTTGGATGCAGGTTCCTTCAATTACTTCCTGTTTATACAATACCAACTACATATGCACGTATGGGAAGATTTGGAAGCCCTTACGCGGCATTAAGTTTTACAGCAGTTGAACCAGGTCTTGCAGAATTTGATCCATGCTCCACTCCTTTGGAACAGTTCATAGAGCTTATTGATGCTGTTCATAACCGTAATGCCAAGATCATTATTGACATGGCAATTAATCATACCGGATGGGCTGCAAGCCTTCATGAGACTCATCCGGAATGGATAGCTCGAGCTGAAGACGGCAGCATAAAAGTACCAGGAGCCTGGGGGGTTCTATGGGAGGATCTTGCAAGCCTTGATTACTCACATAAAGGCCTTTGGAAATATATGGCTGATATTTTTTTGATTTGGTGCAGGCGAGGTATAGATGGTTTTAGATGTGATGCAGGCTACATGATTCCGGTTGCTGCCTGGAAATATATTGTTTCTATGGTACGTGAACAGTATCCTGATACAATATTTTTTCTTGAGGGACTTGGCGGTAAAATTTCCGTGGCCAGAGATATCCTGAATAAAGCCAATTTCAACTGGGCCTATTCAGAACTTTTTCAAAACTATGACCGCCGACAGATTGAAAGCTATCTTCCAGGGGCCATGGAAATTTCACAAAGCGAAGGTACCCTCGTTCATTTTGCTGAAACCCATGATAATATTCGCCTTGCTTCCCGTTCCAGAACTTTTGCCCGTATGCGTACAGCATTATGTGCACTCTGCTCGGATAAAGGTGGATTTGCCTTTGCAAATGGAGTTGAGTGGTATGCTACAGAAAAAATAAAAGTACACGGTTCACCTTCTCTTAACTGGGGTGCAGAAAAAAACCAGGTGGAACATATCCGTCGTCTCAATTCCCTGTTAAGAACTCATCCAGCCTTTTTTGACAGAACTAACCTGAAATTAATACAGCATGGTAAGGGAAACAATATCGTCTTGTTGCGCCACAACATTCCTACAGGGAAGAAACTTCTTATAATTGCAAACCTTGATGACGAGAGCCAGACTTTAGCGAAATGGAATCCGCATGAAACAGGAATGGAAGGCTCAGCTTTTGTAGATCTTCTTACCGGAGAAAAAATTGATGTAAACAAAATGAGCAAGAATTTTACATGTTCTCTTGGACCCGGCACAGTATTCTGCCTTTCCGAAGACAATAGCGATTTGGAGTTGGTTGAGAAGGGCATGGAAGATAACGAAGTTTTTTTTATTATTCCCGAGCAAATAAAAAAACAGCGCTTGCGCGCAAAAGCCCTCGACGTGTTTAAATTTTATAAAGGCGTAAGTGATATTGGAAATTTTGATCCGGAAGAAGCTGCTGAGCATCTTGAAAAAGATCCGATTAATTTTTGTAAAAAGCTGAATCCGTTCAGCGATGAGCCGCGGGTTATTACCTGGCAATGGCCTAAAGATGTCAGGCGTGAAGTGATGATACCGCCGGGGCATTTTCTTATTGTGAGGGCTCCCGGTTCTTTTCGCGCCCGTATTATGAATAAAGAGGAATGTCTGGCTAATGAAGACAGCCGGCAGCAGGCTGACGGATCGTTTTTTTCCCTTTTTTCTCCATTAGCTGAACCGGAAGGGCTTTACTCTCGAACACTTAGAGTTTCATTTTATAACAATGGCAAATGCAAACATTTCGATGCACCGCTTCTTTTCCTGCCCAATGCAGAAAACGCAAAAGTAAAAAGAAAATATTACCGTTCTGAATTACTTGGGAAGCCACATATTATGCTTGGCACAAACGGCAAGGGCGGAATGTCCCGGTCACGTTTTGCATGGGGAGAGCTAAGCAGCCGTTATGACGCTCTTATTGCTGCAAATATTAATTCTAAATATCCCGAAGACCGATGGATTATGTTTACCAGATGTCGTGCATGGCTTGTGTTTCAAGGTTATTCACAGGATATTGGTGTTCACTGCCTCGATTCCTTTGAATTTGATTACAAGTCAAAAGGAATATGGCGTTACCATATTCCTTCCGGTCAGGGCGAACATGTCCTTTTTACAATAGGGATTGAGATGATGAAGAGTGAAAATGGTTTAAGTATTGTATTTTCCCGACACCCGTCAAATGGACAGGACGGCAGGCTTGGGGATCAGCAGAAGGTAAAGCTTATTCTTCGGCCTGACGTTGAAAACCGTAATTTCCACGAGCCGACTAAAGCATATACCGGCCCGGAACATTCCTGGCGTAAATCCTTTAAAGTATATCCACAGGGTTTTACTTTTTCGCCGGAACAAGAACATAATCTTTCCATCAGGATTTCTGAAGGCAGTTTTGACTGGGAGCCCGAGTGGCAATATATGGTGTACCGAAACATTGATGCTGAGAGAGGTCTGGATCCCGACTCAGATCTGTTTAGCCCCGGTTATTTTTCGACACTTTTGAAAGGGAACCAGTCAGTTGAATTGACAGCGCATATCTATGGCAGACAAGATAAAAGCACTTTACCGCAAAGCAGCCTTATACCTCAAATTGAGGCATCTCTATTAAAAGCTGATGAATGTTGCGATATGGACGAAGCCTTAAATAAAGCAATGGATCATTATGTCGTTAAAAGAGGCTCATTACATACCGTAATCGCAGGATATCCATGGTTTCTTGACTGGGGACGCGATTCTTTAATTTTTGCCAGAGGTTTAATTGCTGCCGGCAGAACTGAAGAAGCACGTTCAATATTGAGGCAGTTCGGACAGTTTGAGGAAGGAGGCACAATTCCCAACATGATCCATGGAGATGATGCCGGCAACCGTGACACTTCCGATGCCCCGCTTTGGTTTTTCGTGGCATGTTCCGACCTTGTCAATATTAAAGGAAACAAAAAATTTCTCAGCTTAAAGTGCGGGAAAAAAACAATACGCCAAATACTTTTTTCAATTATTAACTCCTATATGGAAGGCACTTCCAATGGCATTAAAATGGATCCTGAGTCGTGCCTGATTTTCAGCCCGGCTCATTTTACATGGATGGATACAAACCATCCTGCAGGAACACCACGGGAAGGTTATCCAGTTGAGATACAGGCACTCTGGTTTTTTGCTCTAACATTTCTATCTCAGATTGATTCAGGGAAAGCGGGAAAAAAATGGAAAGATATGGCAAAAAAGGTTCAGTCTTCAATCCTTGAATTATTTTTGATCAAAGATAAAGGATATCTGTCCGACTGCCTTCACTTCAGAGCTGGAGAAATACCCAGACAATCAGAACCTGATGATGCACTTCGTCCAAATCAGCTTTTAGCTATTACACTGGGAGCAGTTTCAGATAACATGGTTTGCCGGAATATCTTATCTTCATGTGAAGAACTTCTTGTGCCCGGCGCTATTCGAAGCCTTGCCGACCGCCCGGTTAGCCGTCCTTTGCCTGTAATGCATAACAATAAAATTATAAATGACCCCAATAATCCTTATCAGGGAAGCTACAAAGGGGACGAAAATACCAGTCGAAAGCCGGCATACCATAATGGTACTGCCTGGACCTGGCTTTTCCCTTGTTTTTGCGAGGCATGGGTTAAAACATATGGGGCTGAAGGAAAGGATACAGCGCTTTCCTGGCTTTCCAGCAGCTCGCGTATTATTGAGCAGGGTTGCGCCGGACATGTCCCGGAGATTCTTGATGGAAATTTCCCTCACACGCAACGTGGATGTGATGCGCAGGCCTGGGGAGCAAGTGAATTGTTGAGGGTCTGGGTTAATATTAAAAAGCTTGAATAAATATTTACAAGATATTAGAAAAAGCGATATAATTTAAAAGAGCAAAGAGCAAAGAGCAAAGAGCAAAGAGCTAAGAGCTAAGAGCTAAGAGCAAAGAGCTAAGAGCTAAGAGCAAAGAGCAAAGAGCAAAGAGCAAAGAGCAAAGAGCAAAGAGATTATAAAGGATATAATAAATGAGTCATTTGAAAATCTTTCAGGTTTATCCAAAGATACCTGAATCCCTGTCTTTTTTAGAAGAGTTATCACAGAACCTCTGGTGGAGCTGGAAGCCGCATGCGGTTGAGCTTTTTCGCCGCATTGATCCGAGGTTATGGGAGAATTCAGAACGGAATCCTATTGTATTTTTATCCCGCATTTCACAGGAACGGTTTGAGGAACTGGCAAAGGATGACAGTTTCCTGGCACACCAGGGGCAGGTTAAAGAAAAATTTGGAAGCCGTGTCAGCGCTAATGTTAATCTGGCAGGTACTCCTTTCGGCAAAGATGGAGTTATTGCCTATTTTTCTATGGAGTATGGAATCCACGAAAGCCTTCCTTTTTTTGCCGGAGGCCTGGGTATCCTTGCAGGCGACTTTCTTAAGGCTTCTTCTAATCTGGCTTTTCCCCTGGTTGGAGTCGGACTCCTTTATAGACAGGGCTATTTCCGCCAGTATCTCAATCAGGATGGAATACAGCAGGAGATATATCATGAGACAGATCTTTACAATATACCATTGGAAAGAGTTTGCGATTCTTCAGGAAAGGAAATAAAAATATCTTTAACCGGACCTGATGGCGAATTCCATGTTATTGTCTGGAAAATCATGGTCGGCTGCGTTCCCCTTTATCTGCTTGATACCAATATTCCGGAAAATTCACAGGAAATTCGGGACATTACCTCAAGACTTTATGCTGATGGCCAAAAGGTGAGACTGATTCAGGAGGTGCTCCTGGGTATCGGAGGGATGCGAGCTCTCGAAGCCATAGGAATATTTCCCGCAGTATGTCATATGAACGAAGGGCATTCAGCATTTTCCAGCATTGAAAGGATCTCTCAATTTATAAAGAGATATAATGTTGATCTTAAAACAGCCCTTGAAATTATTCCAAGAACCACAGTTTTTACCACTCATACACCTGTGGCTGCCGGTTACGATGAGTTCCCCAATGATATCGTGAGACCTTTTATCCGTCCTTTGTGCAAAAGCCTGAATACTACAGAAGATGAAATTCTGTCCTGGGGAAAGCCGATTGGTGCAGATCCTAATGAGCCTTTTTCCATGTTTGTTCTGGGTATTCGTATGGCACAATACTGTAATGGTGTCAGCAAATTGCATGGGGATACTGTGCGAAAAATGTGGTCGTTTATCTGGCCGAAAAGGGCTAAAGCGGAAGTCCCTATCACTTATATTACAAATGGAGTGCATCTTCAGACTTTTCTTTCTCATGAATATACAATGCTTTTTGAGCGATATATAGGTCCTGACTGGTTTATGAAATCGCGCGCTCAGAATATTGTTAGACGGATTGGCGCAATATACGACGAGGAGCTCTGGCGTGCTCATGAAATGAATCGCTCCCGTCTAATAGGCGCTTGTCGGGATCTGATGGCGAAGCAGTATGGACGGCGCAATGCACCAAAATCAGTAATGCAAGATGTTGAATCTGTACTGGATCATGATATCCTTACTATTGGGTTTGCTCGCCGATTCGCATCTTATAAACGTGCAACCCTTTTGCTCAAAGACACTGAGCGATTGGAAGCGATCATTAATTCAAAGACTCGGCCGGTTCAGTTCATTTTTGCAGGCAAGGCGCATCCTAAGGATAATGAGGGAAAGGAGCTTATTAAAAAAATTATCAAGTTTTCCAGCAGACCCAGTGTTCGACATAGATTTATTTTTCTTGAAGACTACGATATGCACTTGGCTGGGCTTTTGGTACAGGGAGCTGATGTATGGCTGAACACTCCCAGGCGCCCTTTTGAGGCATGTGGCACGTCGGGCATGAAAGCAGCTATCAATGGTGCCCTTAACTTAAGCGTTCTGGACGGGTGGTGGTGCGAAGGATATTCTGAGGAAATTGAGAGAGGCTGGTGTATCGGCGGTACGGAGGAATATTCTGATCCCGAATACCAGGATTCTGTTGAGGCTCAGGCCCTATATAATATCCTTGAAAACGATGTTATCCCAGCTTTTTATGAAAGAAAGAACGGAGCCTGTCCAGCCAGATGGGTTAAAATGATGAAAGAGTCGATTAAGATGGCTATGGAAAATTTTTGCAGCCTGAGAATGGTAAGCGAATATAGAGATCGTTTTTATATTCCAGCTATAAAAAGGTTGGATGACCTTTTGGAGAACGATGCTAAAGAAGCCAGGGAAATAGCCGCACAACGTGAAAAACTCCGTAAATTCTGGAGTAGTATCAGAGTGGGGGATCCTGTCGGAGATGAAAAAGGCCCATTCTCTGTGGGAGACTCCTTTAATGTTGATGTCGTTGTGAATATGGGTGAACTTAGTCCGGAAGAACTCGAAGTGCATCTGGTATACGGCGCATTAAAATCTTTGGATGAGCTTTCTGAAACCAATGTTGTCCAGATGAAGGTGCTTGAAAACCGGGGCGGGGGAGAATACCTTTATAACTGCAAAGTACCCTGTGGTGTTGCAGGCAGATATGGTTTTACTGCCAGGATAATATCAAAGGGAGATGACTGGATAAAACATGCTCCAGGCTTAATTGCCTGGGCTTTAAAGGACTAAAGTAAATGAAAAAGGCTTCAGCTAATCCGCGTATTCTTATAGTTACCCCGGAAGTAACCTATCTGCCAAAGGGGATGGGCAATGTTGCGAATTATCTTGTCGCAAAGGCGGGTGGACTGGCGGATGTATCTGCTGCATTAATCAGCGCCCTTTTTGACCAGGGGGCTGATGTGCATGTGGCTATTCCTGATTATCGTGAAATATTCAATGCCCAAAACGCTTTAATTTTAGGGAAAGAGCTGAATACCATTCGAAAAAAAATGCCCAATGAAAGGATTCATCTGGCCGAAGACAGAGCTTTTTTCTACATTGACCGAATCTATTCCGGTTATGAGTGGGAAAATTCGAAAATTGCTCTGGCATTTCAGCGAGAGGTTATTAACAATATTATTCCCAATGTTCAGCCGGATCTTATCCATTGTAATGACTGGATGACAGGCCTTATTCCTGCCATGGCAAGGCAATTGGGCATCCCCTGTCTTTTTACTGTACACAATATTTACACCGTAAATAGTCCTCTGTTTGATATTGAGGACAAGGGTATTGATGCCGCATCTTTCTGGCAATATCTTTTTTATGATTATTGTTCCGGCAGTTATGAGGCAACCAGAGGGTCTTCTATCATTGATTTTCTTGCAAGTGGAATTTTTGCCGCTCACTTTGTAAATACAGTAAGCCCGACCTTTTTGAAGGAGGTCGTGGATGGATTACATTATTTTATTGAAGGGCGCCTTCAAAGGGAGCTGGCGAATAAATTTTATGCCGGATGTGCAGCAGGGATACTGAATGCTCCGGACCCATCTTTTAATCCTTCAACCGACGAAGCCCTGGTTAGTCAGTATACCTCAAAGAATCATTATATCGGCAAACAAGAAAACAAGCGCTCCATACAAAAAATGTTGGGGCTAATTCAGGATGTAAATGCACCAATATTTTTCTGGCCTTCTCGTCTCGATACAGTTCAAAAAGGTTGCCAGCTACTATCAGACATACTTTATCATGTTGTTTCGCTTTTCTGGGAGCAGAATCTTGAAATCATCTTTGTCGCAAATGGAGAGTTTCAAAGACATTTTAGAGATATAGTGAATTTTCACGGTTTACATCAGCGGGTTGCTATCTGCGACTTTGATGAGCGTCTGGCACGAATAGCCTATGGAGCCTCAGATTTTGTTCTAATGCCTTCACGTTTTGAGCCTTGCGGTCTTCCCCAAATGATTGGACTTTTATATGGATCTCTCCCGGTAGCTCATGATACCGGAGGAATACATGACACGGTGGTTCACATGGATGTTGATAATGATACAGGCAATGGTTTTCTTTTCAAAACCTTTGATTCAAATGGATTATTATGGGCCATCAAGCAGGCGATGCTTTTTTATAATCTTCCGCAAAAGATTAAAAAACAGAAGATTGAGAAGGCAATGACGGAAAGTATTGCTTCTTTTAATCATGCGGTTACAGCGCGCAAATACATTGATCTTTACGAAAAAATGTTAAAGCGGCCACTAATAAATTGATCATTTATGACCTAAAACTTGCATACAAGGTTGGATAAATTAGTATGCCAAGGATTAGAGTGAAAATTGCGGAATGCGGAATGCGGAATGCGGAATGCGGATTGGGGATTGGGGATTGGGGATTTATTGTATCGCTTTGCTCCACAAATTATTTTAAAAGATGAACATCGAACATCGAACATTGAACATCGAACGTCGAATAAGGTATTCTGCCAATATATAAACCGGCAGAGCAAAGCGATTTCATCATTCATCATTCAACATTCGATGTTGGACGTTGGATGTTCATTTTTTTCAATTCCTTCAATCCAAAATCCGAAATCCGCAATCGAATGGTTCGAAATATTTTCTACAAGGTGATTCACATTTTAGAAATTTAACTATTTAAGTTAGCAACTATGCCCATGTCCCCTAAATCCATTACTTTACAAGCCCTTTTAGATAATGACCCATATCTTCGGCCTTATGAGAAAGCTCTTAAAAGAAGGCTTGAGCGTGTTATAGAAGTTGAAGAGAAACTTACTCAGGGAAAGATAAGCCTGGCTGATTTTGCTTCAGGCCACGAGTACTTTGGCCTGCATTTCAGAGAAGGCGAGTGGGTCTTCAGGGAGTGGGCTCCAAATGCCACAGCAATTTATCTGATTGGCGATATGACAGGGTGGCAGGAAAAGAAAGCGTTTGCTTTGGAGCGTATCAATGAAGAAGCGGTATGGGAAATCCATATGCCTGAAGAAACTTTAAAGCACGGCGACCTATACCGACTTCGAATTCACTGGGAAGGCGGAAAAGGCGACCGTATTCCTGCCTATGCAAGGCGGGTGGTTCAGGATCCGGAAACCTTGATTTTTAATGCTCAGGTTTGGTCGCCGCCATTTCCATATAAATGGCAATGCAGGGATTTCCGGCGTTCTTCTGAAGCACTTTTTATTTATGAGGCTCATGTTGGTATGGCGCAGGAAGAAGAGAAGATTGGTTCTTTTCGGGAATTTACCGCAAAAATTATTCCGCGTATAATTGCGGCCGGCTATAATACTCTTCAGCTTATGGGAATACCCGAGCATCCATACTATGGGTCATTTGGATACCATGTTTCCAGCTTTTTTGCTGCTTCTTCAAGGTTCGGAACACCAGAGGAATTAAAGGAACTCGTTGATACCGCCCATGCCTCTGGAATGACCGTGATCATAGACCTTATCCATTCACATTCAGTATTAAATGAAGTCGAAGGGCTCAGCCGTTTCGACGGCACTTTATACCAGTACTTTCACAAGGGGCCTCGTGGTCATCACTATGCCTGGGATTCAAGGTGTTTTGACTATGGAAAATATCAGGTCCTTCACTTTCTTCTTTCCAACTGCAGGTTCTGGCTGGATGAGTATCATTTTGACGGCTTTCGATTTGATGGGATTACCAGCATGCTGTATCATCATCACGGCATGGGGAATGCCTTTACTTCATATGAACAGTATTTTGACGACAGCGTTGATGAAGATGCACTGACCTGTCTTACACTGACTAACAAGGTTATCAAAGAAGTTCGCCCGGATGCCATTACTATTGCTGAAGATATAAGCGGTATGCCGGGATTGGCTGCTCCCCTGTCTAAGGGAGGAGTAGGGTTTGACTACCGCTTTGCAATGGGTATTCCTGATTACTGGATCAAACTTGTTAAAGATATAGCTGATGAGTACTGGCCTCTGAGCAACCTTTGGTATGAACTGAACAACAGAAGGATGGATGAAAAAACCATAAGTTATACCGAGTCTCACGACCAGGCACTTGTGGGAGATCAGACTCTAATATTCAGGCTTATCGGCTCAGAGATGTACAAATATATGAGTACAGAAGATAAGAGCATTTCAGTAGACAGGGGCATTGCCCTGCACAAGCTTATCCGTCTGATTACCCTGGCCACAGCCGGAAACGGCTATCTCAATTTTATGGGAAATGAATTCGGGCACCCTGAATGGATTGATTTTCCCCGTGAAGGAAACAACTGGTCATATCACTATGCACGGCGTCAGTGGCATCTTGCAGATGATTATAACCTGAAATATCATTTTCTTGCTCGTTTTGATCGGGAGATGATATCACTGGCAAAACGATTCAGACTGCTGGAGTCTGAAGGGCCGGTTCTGTTGCGGGAACATTTTGAGGACAAGGTTATAGCATTTACAAGGGCAGGCCTTTTATTTGTTTTCAACTTTCATTCCTCATGCTCACATAACAATTACTGTTTTGAAGCACTGCCGGGAAAATACCACATGATTTTTAATAGCGATGCCGAAGAGTATGGTGGACATGGTAGATTGATGAAAGAGCAATGTCATGTTACCCTTAATAATAAAGCCGATGGGAAAAATAGTAACTGGATAAGCCTGTATCTTCCAACCCATACAGCAATTGTGCTGCAACCAGAAACCATCTGACGCATTCATATTGCGGATTTTTCATCACCCTCAAGCACTTCTCTAATCTTTCTCAAAAGCTCATTTGCTGAAACCGGTTTTTGAATAAAGTTTATTCCTTCTTCAAGAATCCCTTTTTTATCTATAAGATCTGTAGTATATCCGCTTGTAAAGATAGCCTTGATTTCAGGGCGTAACTCTTTTATCTCATCATAAGCCATTTTGCCGTTCTTTTTCGGCATTATTACATCAAGGATAACAAGATCTATTTTATCTTTATTTTCCTTAAATCTTATAACGGCATCTTCTCCATCCACAGCCTCTATGACCTTATAACCAAACCGGTCAAGTATGGTTTTGATGATTTCTCTCACTGTCTCATCGTCTTCTGCCACAAGCACTGTCTCCGTGCCGCCTTTTTGAGGAGGAAGAGTATCTGCTTCGGTTTCTTCAATCGAAGATTTGATTACGGGAAGATATATCTTGAATGTTGTGCCCTTGCCGGGTTTGCTTAAGACATCTATAAAGCCGTCGTGCTGTGTGATTATCCCGTATATTATGGACAAACCGAGTCCTGTGCCCCTTCCCAATTCTTTGGTTGTAAAAAATGGCTCAAATATTCTTTTTTTTGTATTTTCATCCATACCGATGCCGGTATCCGCAACAGAAATAAGACAATACCTGCCAGGCTTAACATCATAACAATGTGTCTTTATAAAATGACTGTCCAATTCCATAAGCTCTGTGCTTATGGTTAACAGCCCGCCTTCCGGCATGGCGTCTCTTGCATTTGTAGCAAGATTCATCAGGACCTGCTCTATCTGGCCGCTGTCCGCCATGATAGT
>VMSQ01000028.1 GCA_013792055.1 Desulfobacteraceae bacterium | reverse complement strand
TTAGGCTCAAAAGTAATATCTATTCTGGGTTTTTCCGACTCGTTGTATTTAATACCGTTGGTCAAAAGATTCATAAGCAACATCTCAAATAAAGACAATTCTATCCTATAAGAGAAGGATCGACCAGATGGATTATGAATATTTATCTCGCAATTCTGAAAAAGATGGTTGTTATTTTTGACAAATCGCTTAACTACCTGATTGATATCCTCTGTAGAAAATTTTCCTTTATAATTCCTGCTTTCAATTCTGGCGAGATTCAATATGCGGTTTATGTTATCAGAAAGCTGGTTTACATCCTGAATCATATAGCTGATGTATTTAAGCCGATCTTCTCTGGAAAGCTCATGTTTTAAAAAGGTTTCCAGATATAACTTCAATGAAGTAACGGGAGTTTTCAGCTCATGAGTAAAATTGTTGATGAAATTATGCTGCAGCCTGTACAATTGAGCAGTTTTCTGGGTATAGACAAATATCATCAATATGCCCATCAGAATTATACCAACAAGAATCGAAAGAACCATAATAACTACCCAGGTTTGAGATTCCAGAACCTGACTCTGATCGAGGTTAAATCGTAAAATGACAGACTTAAGGCCTGTGCTGACCTCCATGTACCAGTGAATATACAGAATCAGAGACAATGCAAGGGCCACTACTGAAAAAATAAAGATAAGAACCGGTTGGATAAACAGTTTTGATCTATTCATAACATGCCGACTGGATATAACTTATTAGTCAAAAATAAAGTATTTGATAATTTTCTTTGCCAAACTATAGAAACTAATATAACAAATTTAATAAATTAAACAACGATTTAGTAACTTCTCAATAAGTTCGGGTAAATCATATTTTGCGATTATTCTCTGGATCCCCGCCTTCGCTGGAATGACAGACACTTCCACCCAATCGTCATTCCCGCGAAGGCAGGAATCCAAGAGTTATTACCCGAATTTTTTGAGAGGTTACACAATTTATATCAATTTCGGTTAATACTATAATTGTAAAAATACCGATTTGTAAAACTTTTGTAAAATATAAAAACAATACTGTAATTTTTCACTATTCTCTGTTACAGGAATTCTTTGCAATAAAATATTTAATATTAAAAGGTTAATAAATGAAAAACTATTACCATGAATTTCATATCCCGGTTATGGGTACCGGGCACTCAGTTGACACACCTATACGTGTAGCCTGTTTAGGCATTACATCGGTTATATCTCTCGTTGACGATCTGTTGCTGGAAAAAATCCGAAAATATTATTCTGAAAAATTCAACCTGCCGTATTCCAGGATACCGGCAAAAGAAAAGGACGGCAGAGCAAAAAGAATAACCGCCTATCTTGAAGCAGTACAGGAAATTGTATGTATTAAGATGGACAGGATAAAAAAACAGCCGTTTTTCAAAATTAATGAAAAAAGCAAATACTTTGATCTGCTGCCTGAAAAATCACCTTTAAAAAAAGCATATAAAAAACTTTTAGATATAAAGGAAGAATCAAAAAGATCTGCTTTTGAGAATGAGCTGACAGATAAAATGAAGCCCGGCTCTATTGACGTAAATATAATGGTAAAGGTTGACCGTATAAATTTTGACAGTAATGGAAAGTCGTTAGGTGATGAATTCACCGATGCAGCAGCAGCACTTAGGGGATACGCCAAAAGCAGTTTAAAATCAGCTATTGTACTCTCAGCTGGTTTTAATCCGCGCATTTACAGTTATATGTCACAGTTCAGAGACTTTTACAGGGATCAAACAGGACAAATCAAAAAGAAAATAATTCTAAAGGTGAGTGATTTCCGCTCTGCGCTTATACAGGGTAAATTCCTGGCTAAAAGAGGCCTGGAAGTTTATGAATTCCGCATTGAGTCAGGTCTTAATTGTGGAGGTCATACTTTTGCTTCAAATGGGATTTTGCTGCCGACAGTGCTTAAGGAATTTAAAGAAAAACGTGAAAAACTGGCATCTGAATTTCAACCACTTATAAAAAAATATTACAAAAAAATGGGGTGGGAATATACTGAGTCTGCCCGGAACGATACTCCCCTTATCACAGTTCAGGGCGGTATTGGGAACAATGGAGAGGTGCGCAGACTAAAAGAAGATTTTGGTATGGATTTAACAGGATGGGCCAGCCCATTTTTGCTGGTTCCGGAAGCCACCTGTATTGACAACTCTACTCTTGAGCTCTTAAAAAAGGCAGGCGAAAAAGATCTCTATTTAAGCGATGTTTCTCCTATTGGAGTGCCTTTCAACAATCTACATAATACAGGGTCGGAAATATGGACAATGAAAAAAGTCGCAGAAGGGAATCCAGGCTCACCTTGTCCAAAAAAAATACTTGAATTCAATACTGAATTTACAAAACTGCCCATTTGCCTCGCATCCAGACAATATCAGAAGATGAAGCTTGAAGAAATAGACAAGCAAGTGCTTCCAGAGATGGAAAGAGAAAAGCATAAAAAAAAGATTGTACAGAAAACCTGCATCTGTAATCATCTCGGCAACGGCGCCCTTATTAAACTGGGGATATCCAAAGAAGAAAATTCTCCTCAGTCAATATGCCCGGGGCCCAATATCGCCTGGTTTAATAGAATTTATACTTTAAAAGAAATGGTTGATCATATCTATGGAAGGGGACCGTCTTTAGTCCCTTCTGAACGACCACATATGTTTGCCAAAGAAATCGAAATGTATGTTGATTATTTTGAAAGGCAGGTAAATAACTGCAATTGGTCGCCTTTGGAAGTTAACACATTGAAGGAATTTAAGAAAAATTTAGAAGAGGGTATGAATCTCTGTCTAATTATTGCCCAAAAACAGCCTTTTGAAGGTGAAAACCTGGCTTCTATTCCTCCCTGTGTGGAAAAACAAAAAGCCAGATTGAATTCCATTTACTCTGATTTTGAAGAGTTAATTAACAAACAGCCTGATAATCTCGTTTTATTGCAACCACAGCGTTCTGTGGAGTCTAAGCAAAAAAGTGCTCAGACTATTTAGTGCCTGAACGAAAACTGCTATTTTCCCCGATTTCTGTGTCAGGCTCAAATTTTGGC
>VMSQ01000209.1 GCA_013792055.1 Desulfobacteraceae bacterium | reverse complement strand
CACCTGCCCGCCATCGCTTTTGCCCAAAGGCGGCTGTTGCCGCTGCTCAAGACGTCCGCTCAGGCGAGGCGGGCGGGTCGTCACTCCGGTTTTCACCGGAGTGACGACTTTTTACGAGTTCATCAAATTTCCAATTTCCAATTTCAACATTCCGTGAACAGTTATAATTGTGTTATGTATTGTTTTATGATTTGTTCATGAGAAATGCGGGTTAGACAGGTATCGAAGCCTTATAAAGTGTGGTTTTACCTTCGATTTTATACTTCTTAACCGAAGAGGGGATAATTACCGAAGTTCCCCTTGTCAGAGTTATATTTTCATTTATGCTGATATCAGTAACAGAAGCCTTTCCATCAGCACAAAGAATTATTTCAACGCTTCTTTTTTCAGGACTTGTATATGATATATTTTTTTCATCAGAAATCACAGACAGAGCAAATTCCTTTGTCGGAACATTGTAAAATTTCTCACAATTTTTATTCTTTTGAGATATGAGTATATTTACTTCCTTTTCTTCAAAGTTTAGGACCTTAAAAAGTTCCGGAACATCTATGTGTTTTTTTGTCAGCCCTCCTCTAAGTACGTTGTCTGAATTTGCCATTAATTCTATCCCAAGGCCATCGAGATATGCGTGAAGCTCTCCTGACGGGAGAAAAAGCGCCTGGCCTGGTTTAAGAGAAATTAAATTTAAAAGAATTGGCGCAAAAATTCCCATATCATCAGAATATTCTTTATAAAGATTTATCATCCATTTAAAGACAAGATTATCTTCGGCTATCTTTTGTGCATTTGTAATTGCATGCTCTATTATCTGTTTTTTTCTTCGATTGTTCATTGTTATAAGTAAGTGAAAAAAACTCTTCAAGCCTTCTGAATTTGGTTGCCTTTTAAGATTATTAAGCTCTTTATCCAGAACTTTCCGGCAGATTTTTTCCATAAGAGAAATAATTTCTGAAATTTTGCGGAAACCATATAGAGCCACAAAAGGCGTCAAAGCACAAATACACTCCGGCTTGTGGTTTTCATCTTTATAATTCCTGTCTGGAGAATCTAAAGGGATCCCGAGCCTGTTTTCTCTTTCAAATCCTTCTTTTGCCTGTTTGAGGCTTGGATGAGCTTGTATGGAAAGAGGTTTTGATGCAGCAAGGACTTTGAAGAGATATGGAAGTTTGTTGCCAAATTTTGCAGCTATATCTTTACCAAGAATATCTACAGGGTATTGTTTTATCAAATCAAGTAAAGATAGCCAGTTGCCGTTATATTTTACTAAAGAAGGGGCTTTTGGGTGCGCCCCCATCCACAGTTCTGCCTGGGGTTTTATTGAGGGAGCCTGATTCCCCAGAAGATCGGCAATAGCGGTATAAGACCCCCCATGCATACTCCTGTATGGTATTTTTCATTAAGCATATTTTTTTCATCGCTCTTTAACCTTTAACCCGAGTATAGACTTTCAGATAAATAATTCAAGTTTCGCACCTCATCTATGCAACAAAAGCTTTAAAAGGCAGGTGTTAGATAGTTTTTTTAAAAAGCAAAATATGTTCACTCTGGCTTTGGCAACGGCACCATACTCACTCAGTTTGTAAGGAGCGAGACATGCACGGTATTTTATCCCTGGTGAAAAACTTTCTATGTGCCTGTCCTGGTCAAATCCCAAGATATAGTGGTTTAGAATATCAATCATATTATTTTGTTCTTTTAAAAAAACTATCTAATACCTGCCAGAGAAGGCTCATGGGAATTAGTAGGGTGCGAAACTTGAATTATTTATCTGAAAGTCTATAGTTACATATTGTTTACGTTGATTTGTAGCATATAATATATTATCTGAATCTTGCAAGCGTCGAGTATTAATATGGCAACCAACCGTGAACCCCTGGCCCAGACATGGCTTTCCTGTCCCATTGGGTAGAAATGTTTATCGTAGCATTCAGTGCGATCATGCCAAGAATGCATATCAAGTCGCGCCAGGGCAGGCGTGAACCGTGAACCTGACAACCTGAGTAATTACCATGTCTCTTATAGTAAACGAAATATTTTACAGTATTCAAGGCGAATCCATATATAGTGGAATTCCCTGCGTTTTTATTAGGCTTACAGGGTGCAATTTAAGATGCTCATACTGTGACACCGCCTACGCCTATTATGAAGGAGTTGAATTGAGAATCGAGGAAATCCTGTCCAGGGTTGATAATTATAAATGCCCGCTGATTGAAATTACTGGGGGTGAACCTCTGCTTCAGGGCGACACGCCTCTATTGATTGACAGGCTTCTGGAAAAAAAATATGAGGTTTTATTAGAAACGAACGGTAGCATTGACATAAGCGTGGTCGATAACCGCTGTATAAAGATAGTTGATATAAAATGTCCTTCAAGCGGCGAGAATGATAAAAATGATTTGGAAAATCTTAAAAGACTTAATCAGAAGGACCAGATAAAGTTTGTAGTAGGAAACCGGGAAGATTATGAATTTGCTAAAGAAATGACGAATTTAATACCTCCCGGATTTCCAATGAAAAATGTTCTTTTTTCTCCTCTGATTGAACAAATGCATCCATCTCAACTTGCAGAGTGGATTCTTGAAGACCACCTTGGAGCAAGGCTTCAAATTCAGTTGCACAAGATTATTTGGCCTGACAGGGAGAGGGGAGTATAACCTGCCAGAGGTCGGAGGTCAGGGGTCAGGGATCAGGGGAAAAGATGAACATCGAACATCGAACGTCCAACATCGAATGTTGAATGGGAAAAGATGAAGAAACAGAGGAATTAATTTGCGGAGCGGAGCGACATCATTATTCGACGTTCGATGTTCAATGTTCGATGTTGGACGTTCATCTTTTAGCGGGTTAAAAATAATTACTTAAACTAT
>VMSQ01000222.1 GCA_013792055.1 Desulfobacteraceae bacterium | reverse complement strand
GACAACGGGTTGACTTTTAGCGGGTGAATTGATAAGCAATATCTTCATGTTCTTAACTCTTTATAAATACTTCCTTCTTTGCCCATTTTATAGTTTTTGCTATGCCATCATTTAAACTTACCTTAGGAGCATAACCTAATTGCTTCTTTGCTTTTTCTATGGAATATGCCCGATGAAGCATTTCTCTTTGTCCGGCTGTGAAATAAGTAAGCAAATCAGCCTTTTTAAGAAACTTATGAAGTCTATTTCGCAAATTCAAATATACCACATCTTTCAAATTCTTTTTCATTTGAAAATCTATATCTACGCCTAACTCTTTAGCAATTAAACCAAACAATGTTCCAATAGTAACATACTCTTCACCTGCCAGAATATAAGTCCCATTTACGTCGCTTTTCTGTGCTGCTTTTACAATACCATCAACCACATCCTCAATATAAACTGGATGAAGATATCGATCTTTAAAAACAGGTAAAAATCTTCCAAGATTATCTTCTCTTAAAATGGCATCTGCTATTGGTAACACAAAAGCCTGACTTCCTGGACCGTAGACATTTCCTAAGCGAAGTATAACGAATTCTAAATTATTCTCTTCTGCAAATTTCCTTACTTTTTTTTCTGCCTCCAGCTTTGACATTCCATAAGTACTAACTGGTTTACAAGTGTAACTTTCATCTACAGGGATGTCTTCTCTTGTCACCATGCCCATGGCCTCGATACTGCTGATAAAAATAAACTTCTTTACTTTATTTTCCCTTGCCCAATTAAGTAAATTAGATGTTCCTTCCACATTTATACGAAAAAGTTCTTTTTTACCTCCGAAATAGTCTAAAGAGGCGGCTAAATGAAATATTGTATCTATATTCTTTTTCTGAAAGGCCAATTTTCCCAATGATACTGGAACGCATATATCAGCCTCAAATATTTCTAATTTTTTTTCTGTCCAGTTAGATAATTTTCTCTTCTCCCTGGTTAAGATTGCTACTTCGTTACCCCTTTTTAGTAATTCAACAGTCAAGACTTTTCCAATAAAGCCTGTACCACCGGTTATCAGTGCTTTCATTTTAGCCATTATATATCATATCTAATGTAATACCAGCGTGTTAAAAGATAGCGACCAAGGGCTGCTATTATTTCACTTATGGCGCGTAGCGGGCTCTTGCCGTTAAGTTCCGCCTTAATTATGCTAATAGATTTGTGAAATATCTTGATTAGCCAACTTTCATTGGACTCAGTGCTTAACAAATGGCCTCTTTCGTAATCCATGGATATCATCACTGCTGCTTTAAGGAAGTTGTAATCAATTCCCTCTAATTTTCCTTTTCTCCTTGGGGATCTGTCGTAATATTCATATGACCCCTTTAATATCAGGTTATTTTCCACGCAGTAATTATATAATTCGGTACCTGGGTAGGGCGTAAGATAACTAGGACTTGGATGATATGGTTTAATGTGCCGAATGAACTTCACAGTTTCTCTTACTTCATCAAAGGTTTCAGTGGGTATTCCAAACATATAGTTTGCAAAAATTTTTATATTATATTTTTTACATATTTCAGCCGCTTGTCTATTCTGTTCTACTGTCGTTCCCTTTTTGAGAAAATCCAAAATTCTCTGGCTTCCACTTTCAAATCCTATCATAAAGCAACTGAGGCCACTCTCTACCATTTTTTTGACTACCTCTTCATTTTTTACAATGAAATCAACCCTAGCTTGGCATGTAAATGGCTGGGTAAATCCTTCTTCTCTATACATCATGCAAAAATCAAGAATCCACTTTCTATTGAAGGTAAAGAGATCATCATGGATTAAAAGGCTCTTAAATTTGTATCTTTGTCTTAAAAACTTAAGCTCTTCAATTACGTTGGCTAACATTCTGTTTTTTGCTTTTCCTCCAAAAACCATTCTTTCAGCAGGCTGACAAAAAGTACACCTAAAAGGACAACCTCTACTTGTTATAATAGATACAAAAGGTGTTTCCATGTGAGGCAACCACGGATGTAGCAACTCCCCATTCTCGTAATCAAAGATATCCCTATCCGGATATGGAAGACTATTAATATCAGGTGATATTCCTTTTATAATTCTTTGCTCAGAAGAGCCCTCCTCAATTTTTGATAGAAGTTGGGAAAAACTAACTTCTCCTTCACCGGTAATTATGTAATCAATTTGGTCAATTTTTCCTACTTCTTCGGTAGCAACCGTAGCATGAACCCCGCCTAATATCACTATGGAATCTTTACTAATGACCTTAATTCTTTTTATGGCATCCAAAACTACCCCGAAGTCCACACTCATCGAAGAAATCCCAAAAATACCAGGAGATCTTTTCGCAATCTCCGATTCAAATTCTTCCCATCCGTGGAGTTTTCTGAGGTCGATTAAATCCAAATCATGGCCTTCTTTTTTTGCATGAGCAGAAATATATGCTAATCCATACTGAACAAAATTGGCTTCACTTGATCCGACCTTTCCAAAATTGCCCCATCCACCTAACGTAACTCCCGGGAAAATTAACGTCGCCTTCAATTTAGTTCTCCTAATTTTTACAATCCGTTCCTTCTGTCATCTTAAATAACCGAACAGGACTGCATTTATTTACTATGGTTTTATCAAAATCGTCTAAATAGTTCACTACTAATATAATCAAAGCGAATAGTATTAAATATGACACCCCTACCCCCATAAGACTAAACCACCCAATCCGCTCTATTTGCTTAGCTATGATATAGACAATTAAGCAAGTTATGCCACAGGCCATAAAAGGCTTGAGCAATATTTTTCTGATCATTTCCCAAATAGAGATATTCATAATCTTATGAAAAATTGAAATAAAATAAATAGCCGCAACTATCATCGAAATCGTTGTTCCAATAACGACTCCAAAGTAGCCCATCTTAATTACTAATAGAATACTCAAAACTAAATTAAGTACGCCGGCAAGGATTGAGCTTCTCATTCCATATTGAGGTTTTCCCATGCCATTTAAAATGGTAAATCCAGGGCCTGTTATTATGTTGAAAAAATAACCTATCATGAGGATTTGTAGTGTCAGTATAGATCTTTCATATCCATCCCCTAACCATAAATTTATAAAAGGATTAGCTATTAAGATGATCAGTAACGAAAGAGGGAGCCCAATTAGCACAACATATTTCATTGAACGGAAATATAATTTATATAACGAATCTTTGTCAGCCTTTGCCTCTAATTCTGAAGCCGCAGGGAAAATTGCCGAAATCAGCAATAAAGGCATTTCCCTTACTCTGGATGTCAATTGTGCGGCGACTGTATAGTAGGTAACAAATCCGATATTTAAAAAATGGGCCAATATAATTTTGTCCATCTGAAAATGAAACAGACTGGCAATTCTTGAAACCTGTAGCTTATATCCAAAGCTGAATAACCTTTTAAACATCTTTCGATTAAATAAAGAAGGGTTAAATCTTAACTCTGGCAATATCTTGAAGGCGATAACGATGTTGACGATACCGCTAAGCACAAGAATAATGGCGTTATTGACCATCAATCCTGGCAGACCATATCCCCTTTCTAAAAAAAAGATTGTTCCGACAATATTTGGTATTGACATGGTTATTGCAACTTTATTGGCTATATCCATTCTCTGCAAACCAGTTTGAACCGCCCCAAAGGCACTTATTGCATTAGAAACTGCGAAAATGATGATTCCTATCATAAAGACGAAAAGGGCTTCATCATAAATGTTATTAGGAATATTGAAGAATTCAAGCAGCGGCTTGATGAGTAAAAATCCCAAGATAATTATAGCCCCTCCAAATAGAGAATAGAAAACGAATCCAGTGTTGACCACCTGATTCAGACCTTTAAAATCCTCTTTGGTATAATATTCTGAAATATACTTTACAAAAGAAGTTCCAACCCCGAAGTCAAGCAACCCAAAATATCCGGTTATAACCCCCACAATGGCCCAGACGCCAAATCTCTCAGCCCCAATATGGCCAATAATATAAGGGATTAAAACTAAGGCGACCAAAATCCCCCAGAAATTCCCAGCTATATTGAATAGAGTATTTCTAACTATTTTCTGTGAAATTGACTGGTTCAAAAGTTTATTTCATGGCCTTTCGCTTGGTAAGGTAATAATATGAGAGAGCATAGTAAATGCCCTGCTGCTTTTTGTATGCCCTTCGTTTAATAAGCTCGGAAAACGAAAAATTTTACCCCGCACTAAATCCCTGAGCCTACAGGGATGCAAAAAAGGAACAAACTTAACAAGGTTGTAAATGCCCGATACGTCAAACTATTCTACAACCTGCACCACGGTCACCGCCTTAATCCGTTAGACCGGTACAAACCTGGTACATGTCGTCTGAAATGGACAGATCCGAGAGTTGCTTAGCCAATTCATAGCAATTATCAATGTCGCCGATGATGATAAAATCATACTTGGTGTTATCCTTGAGCGAAGCGACCTCGTTTACCGGAAAATTGAGCCACTTTTTACCGGCCATTGAGTCGTCAACAACCCCTGCCACAATGAGGCCGGACTCGATGGTTGCGAGATAAAAGATTTCGGCGGCGTCCGAAATACCACAGATCACTATATTTATTTTATTCATTCTGATGAGTTTTAGGTTTTTTTACTTTCGCATAAATCCTTCAAGAGAGTATAAAGGCAACGAAATAATTTTATTTCCGGAATCATAAGGCGCCTGAGATATTTTTATCCCTTGCTGTACCTGGTATTTTTCCATGAACATGTGCATACTTTTCATTCTGCCAATAGAACCTGACTTTACCTCAATTGGTATTATTTTTCCCTCTTTTTGAATTATGTAATCCAGCTCTGCATTACTGTTTTTTGCTTCACGAGCCCAGTAATATAACAAAGGCTTGCTATAAGGATTTTGATACGCTAAAAGTTCCTGCCCGACAAACTGTTCAGCGACCGCACCGTTAAATAAAACAGTAAAATCTTCTGCCCGCACGGTATCTGCATATATTCCATTTACAGAATGTAATAATCCAACGTCCAAAAAAAGCACTTTTAAAAAAGCCTCCTTTACTCCTGCTTCCAATGGCAGACCAGCGCCGCTTGTACGTTTAACTTTTCGTACTACACCCGCCATTTCAAGTAATTCAAGGGCTTCTTTTAATTCTCTGGATTTTATTGTATTATCAACATGTGCATAAACAAATTTCTGTCCTACCATTTTAGGAACCGCATTGTATATTTTATTAAGATATCGATGCTTTAATTTTCTGGAATATTTCGCAAAATCATCCTGGTATGTATCAATTATTGCACGTTGTATTCTTTGACAGGCAATAACATCTCCTGTCTCACAATATTCTCGCACTACAGCGGGCATACCACCGAGAATAAAATATTTGCGTATGTATTCATTAAGTTTTACATGTAGAGCCTCAGGAAGCGCCTGCAATTTCTTGTGATCACAAATATGGTTACGAAGCTTTTTTTCTCCTGTTGCCTCAATAAATTCGCCAAATGACATTGGAAAAAGATACACATATTGAATTCGTCCTACAGGCATACGGAAGTTTTCAGATTCAAGAGTAAATTCCACTAATGAACCCGCGGCAATAATGTGTAATAACTGCATCTCTTCATAAAAATAACGCAAGGCCATAATTGCTGAAGCACAGTCCTGCACTTCATCAAAAAATATAAGTGTTTTTCCCGGTTCAACTCTTTTCCCTGTAAATAAGGTAATTTTTTCAAGTATATTTCGAGGCTCTAATGAATTGAAAATCTCCTTATATTCAGGATTTTTTTCAAAATTAAGAGTAATCAAAGAATCAAATTCACGTCTTCCAAACTCATTCACCAAAAAGGTTTTTCCTACTTGCCTTGCGCCACGAACAAGTAATGGACGACGATTTTTATCTTTCTTCCATTGACATAATATTTCATATAAATCTCTTTTCATGAATGAAACCCTTAATAAAAAATAAGAACCCAGATATTTTTGGCTATTTGCCAATATTGATGAACTCGTAAAAAATCGTCACTCCGGTAGATCCCGGATCGAGTCCGGGAGGAGTCCAGAGCCCTCGTAAGTAGTTGAATAGACTGGATTCCGGCTTTCGCCGGAATGACGAAAAATGGTACTTTTGGGCTATTTGCCAACATTAAAACATGTCATTTTTGGACATCTTCCAATGTATATCTATCATAGTTTTGGATATTTTCCAATATAAAACACCATAGAACTAATGGGGACGTTGCCACTATTCCACTATTTGGCACGTTGGCCTCTTGAGACCTTGGAAAAACGTCCCCTCGGCTACATAGCCAAATCCGTCATAACTTACTGATATATTAAATAAACAACTTAAGCTGGCGCTTCAACAAATAATTTACCAGAAGCTCGACTCTATTCTACAACCTGTACTACCGTCACCGCCTTAATCCGTTGACCAGTGCAAACCTGGTACTTTTCATCTGAAATGGACAAATCTGACAGTTGCTTGGCCAATTCATAGCAATTATCAATGTCGCCGATGATGATAAAATCATACGTGGTGTTATCCTTGAGTGAGGAAACCTCGTTTACCGAAAAATTAAGCCACTTTTTACCGGCCTTTGAGTCGTCAACAACCCCTACCACGGTGAGGCCGGACTCAACACCCAAGTAATCAGTTGCCGATGATTTCCTTTATAGGCAAACGAAACTTCAAGATCAAACGAAACATGTCAATATTGCTGAGGCGGTACTTTTTACGGAATCTCCATCGTTTTAGTAACATAACCGGCAGTTTTGCAAACATATCAGTATAGGCCTTTAAATAGACCGAAGCTATTGCCGCTAAATCATTACGTTCCGTAAATCTGTTGAGTTCACCGGTTCCCTTCAAAACATAATATCCCTGTACAAGATACCGCCATCCAGTAACAAGAGGAAGCATAGTTAGAAGAAACCATGGAAAATTCTTTATCGCCACCCATAAATGATTTCGTTCCACCCAATAAATTTTTTGCAGAGAAAACTTCCCTCCGGTCATGGAATAAAAATGATGAACATAAGCGCCTGGTGCAGCCACTATATTCCAGCCTGCCCGGCGCAGGCGGAGTCCAAGATCCGTGTCTTCACAATAGGCAAAAAAGTCTTCGTCAAAAAGGCCAACTTCCTTTAACGCCTCCATTTTCAACAAGCAGGCACACCCGCTAAACAGCAGAACTTCTTTTGGTTGAGTCAATTGAGGCACAGGCGTCCCCCGCATGGCCTGCCGGGACATTCCGTCAAGCGCTATGCCGACACCGCATGAATCCAAAACTTCCGGTTGGTTTCCGTCAATAACTATGGAAGCTACGGCTCCGATATCTGCATCAGATTCCGCTGTTGCAACCAGAAAGCTTATCCATTGAGGAGCAGCCACTACATCATTATTGATGAGCGCTATATATTTACCCTGCGCTGTTTCAATACCCCTGTTGTTTCCTCCGGCAAAACCATAATTTTTATCCAGCCTGACAGTACGAACTTCCGGAAATTCTGCCGCCAACATGCCCTGGACATCTTCATCGGAAGCGTTATCAACAACAATAATCTCCAGCTGCCCGTAATCCTGAGCGTAAAGACTTTCCAGACAGTTTCTGAGCAAATTCATATTGTTTAGGGTAACTACTACAACTGTTACTAATGGCAGGTTGTCTTTCATTTATACTTTAATGACCAGTCGTTTTTCCGAATACCGAGTTTAAAAATCCGCTAAAGGCCTTTATCATATTAAAAAGATTTAGAGGATTAACCATAAGTCTTTTAAGGTAATTCCCAATTATTCGAGGCCTCAGATAAAATTCTTTCATAAAACTTCGTTGATAATTAAGAAGTATTTCTTTTGACAAACCATTGGGAACATAAACGACATCGAGCAGGTTCAT
>VMSQ01000113.1 GCA_013792055.1 Desulfobacteraceae bacterium | reverse complement strand
TTCTTTTCTCTGCCTTGAAAGATTTTGGAACAGCTTAATTGCCAGTTTAGTATCTTTATCTTCGTTCATATACAAATACCTATTTATAAGTTATCGCTGCATCATTTGAATGCCATGATGCAAATTTTAGCAGAAGCAACATTCCAGGAATAGCAATAAGGGTACAAAAAATGAAAAAATTTTCCCAGCCCAAACTTTTGGCAAAAAAACCGGTAGGAGCTGATACCAGTACCCTTGGAACTCCCATAAGGCTGCTGAGAAGAGCATATTGTGTAGCTGTAAATTTTTTATTTGTTATGCTGGCCATGAATGCAACATAAGCAGCCGTTCCCATCCCGCTGCTCAAGTTTTCAAAGGCAATAACTGTCGACAAAGCAGGAATGCTGTGGCCAATCCGCGCGAGCAGTGCAAAACCGGCAGTTGATATTGCCTGAAAAAATCCAAAAATCCAGAGGCTGCGGTAAATCCCCTGTCGAAGCATTAATACGCCTCCGATCAAACTGCCTATTATGGTGGCCCAAAAACCGAACAGTTTGACGACCGCGCCTATTTCTGTTTTTGAAAAGCCTATGTCAAGGTAGAACGGCGTAGTCATGGCGCTTGCCATGTTATCGCCTATCTTATAAAAAAGGATGAAGGCCAGTATCCACAAGGCTTCCTTTCGGCTGAAGTAATCTATTAACGGACATAGAACCGCTTCTTTTAAGCTTTTAGGAGTTCCAACAGCAATCTCGGGTTCTGAAGCAAAAAACGTCGTTAAAACGCCGGGAAGCATACAGGCAGCCATTATCAGATAAACCATGGAAAAAGTGATGTGATCAGCCAGAATAAGACCACCGCCTGAAGCCAGCAACATCCCTACCCTGTATCCGTTTACATAAAGAGAAGAACCAAGCCCCAGTTCCTCATCTGGAAGATCTTCTCTTCTGTAGGCATCCACAACAATATCCTGTGATGCACTAAAAAATGTCACAAGTAGCGCAGCAAATACCACCATCCATGGATGCCCCACGGGATCAGTCAGCCCCAGGCCTGCAATTGAAAAAATAAGAAATATCTGGGCTATTAGAAGCCAGCCTCGTCTGCGTCCCAGAAAAGGCAGAGTGTAACGGTCCAGAAAAGGAGCCCAGATAAACTTTAGAGTATAGGGAAGGCCGACTAAGGCCATAAGTCCGATTACCGTTAGATCAACCCCTTTTTCCTTCATCCATGCCTGCAAAACAGTTATTGTCAGAAGAAGCGGCAGGCCGCAGCTAAAGCCCATAAGAAGAGCCACAATCATGCGGCCACTGTATATTACTTTAAGAATTGATTTCCGGCTTTTAGGCTGCAAACTTCCTCTTAACACTAATAACAACTCAAAATAATATCGTCCAAGCTTCTTTTTGGAACGTGATGAACTCCATTCTCATCTCGCCAGTACTTGATGTTATCAGCCCTGCCTGTTGAAGATTTATCGTCAGAAATTACTTTTTCTATGACAACCTTTTCTTTGGGCTTACCAATGGCAAGGACAAGAAGTATTTTATATCTGGAGTCTATATTAAATATATCCCTCAGTTTTTTCCGGTTAACCGACCCTATAATGCATCCAGCAAGATCCTTCTCCCTTGCGCCAAGAAGTATGCTCTGACTTGCAATGCCATGATCGCATCCAAATTTCTTGGCTCTTTCAGTATCTCCAAGGATTATTATGTATGCAGAGGGTTTTTCTCCTTCTTCAGGACCGGGCCAGTCTTTTAGATATCCTGCCCAGCCAAGACACGAAAATATGCGGGCGTTTAATTCAGGATTACTGGATATAATATAGGTCAATGGCTGCAAATTCCCCGCTGAAGCCGATAACCTTGCAAGATCTACAATCTCTTTCAAAGTTCCATTATCCACAGCATGGTTCTGATAAAATCTCCTGCACGTTCTATTTTTTTTAATCAAATCAGCTATCATTAGAATCGCTCTGGCATTTAAATTTCTCATAAACAGGTATCTGCTGGTTGATCCAGGCCGTAACCTTGTCAAATTCATCTCTGAGTTCCATGAGAGCCTTTCCTCTGTGACTTACACGGCCTTTTTCTTCTATGGTTAATTCTGCAAAAGTTTTATTTAAAGGCGGATAATAGAAGACAGGATCATATCCGAATCCATTAGATCCAGAGGGCTGTTCAGCAATTAGGCCTTTGCAGCCGGCTTCATATGTCAGGGCATGGCCTGTTGGGACTGCAACGGAAATTACACATTTAAATGTTGCTTTGCGGTTAGACTTCCCTTTCATTTCCTGCAAAAGTTTTTGGCATCTCTGTTCATCAGTTGCATTTTCGCCTGCATAGCGGGCGGAATGAACCCCCGGCTTACCATCAAGGGCTTCTACCAAAAGTCCTGAATCATCTGCAAGAGCCGGGAATCCAAGAATTCTCGCTGTAAAACTCGCTTTTTTGTAAGCATTTTCCTCAAAAGTATCTCCATCCTCCTCAACATCCGGTATGGGACCAAAATCATCCAAACCTTTAATATCGACGGGGAAGCCTTTTAAAAGATAACTGATTTCAGATTTCTTGCCTTTGTTTCGCGTAGCAATAACAATTGTAATTTTATCTTGCATGTCAACCTCTTATCCTAATTAAGTGCAACTATTTTTAATTGATATCAGTATCCATAGCGGCTGAACTTATGTTTAAATCATGGTCATTTTTTTGTAAAGATTTTTAATCCGCAGATTACGCAGATTGCACAGATTTTTCTGATTGACACAAATCTTAATAAAAAATATTAACTTAGGGCTCGGTGAGGACTTTTTTGACTATTATTGACATAAGTTCTTAGCACTTTTTGTGGTGAAAAAACATGATAAAAAAAACTCCGATTATCTGTATCGTAGGAAAATCCGAATCAGGGAAAACCACACTGATAGAAAAACTGATTCCTGAGCTTAAAAAGCGGGGATACAGGATAGGAAGCATAAAACACGCCTGTCATAGATTTGATATCGACAAAAAAGGAAAAGACAGCTGGCGGCACAGGAAAGCGGGCGCAGATATTGTAGTTATTGCATCCACAGATAAAATTGCCATGATAAAGGATAATGATTGCGAATCTCTCGACGGCCTCAACAAATATTTCAATGGCGTTGATCTTGTTATGGCTGAAGGCTACAATAAAGAAAATATACCTAAAATTGAGATTGTTCGTAAAGCAAACGGAAAAAAGCCTCTTTGTTTAAATGATAATCAACTCATAGCGCTTGTTACAGATGCAGATATAGTCCATAAAGTTCCAAGATTTGGCCTTGAAGAAATTGATAAACTGGCTGATTTTATAGAAAATAAATATTTATGACCAGAGATAAGCTTAACGACCTGAAAACATGGGTTACAGAATATGTATCTAATTTCTATTCCGATGATTCTGATTATAACTACCTAATAAGGCTAAAAGAAGAACATACGATTCGTGTATGCCGCAATATAGCCATGCTTGGTGAAGAGTTAGGACTTTCAGATCAAGATATGGTTCTGGCAGAGACAATTGCTTTATTCCACGACATCGGAAGGTTTAAGCAGTATAAGACTTATCGTACGTTCAGCGACTTCGTCTCTGAAAACCATGCCAGGCTTGGTTTGCGCCAAATGGCTATTCACGGAGTTCTGTCCGCATGCACAACTGCCGAAAAGCGTTTAATTACAAGGGCAATAGCATATCACAACGCCGCAACCCTGCCTGTAAATGAAAATGGTAACACCTTGTTTTTTATGCGACTTATTCGAGATGCCGACAAACTGGATATCTGGAAGCTGTTTATTGATTACTGCAACGAACGTGAAAAAAAGCATAGCTCGGCTATAGAACTTGGCCTGCCTGACGATCCGATATATTCGCAAAGGGTTATAGAAAGCCTTAAGCAGCGAAGGTTTGTCCTAATGCAGGATTTAAAAACCCTTAACGACTTTAAATTATTGCAAATAGGCTGGGTTTATGATTTAAATTTTGTTCCCTCTTTTCAGATCGTTAAGAAAAAAAAGTATCTAGAAAAGCTCGAAGAAGCTCTGCCTCAATCAAAAGAAATTAAAGAAGCTGTTAAACTTGCACATAATCATGTAAATTCATTTATCTGAAAGTCTATATGAGTTTTTCAGGAGAAATTCGGGTTGGATAATGCATTATGACTGAATCTAAAATAGAAAAAATTATAACTATCAAGGAAAACCTGGAACGGGTTCTTGATAATCTCAAGGATGGAATCATCGCCCATGATCTAAAAAGACGTATATTTTTTTTCAATCAAGAGGCTGAAAGAATTACAGGTTTCAGCAGAAAAGATGTTCTGGGAAAGGACTGTCACAAAGTATTTGGAGCCCCTTTTTGCGGTGAACGCTGTTCTTTCAGAAAAGGCAAGCCCACCCTTATGGATAACTACGAATATCCGATTAACATCTTAAACAAAAACGGTGAAATTAAGAACATTGAAATGTCGTTTAATAGGATGGATGATGAAAATGGAAAAATCTTTGGAGTCATTGCTTTCCTGAGAGATGTTACTGATATTTTGAGCCTGAAAATAAGGGCCGGAAAGCTAAACAGCTTTGCAAACATCATAGGTCAGGACACAAAAATGCTCCAGGTTTTTCAACAGATAAGAGATGTCGCCGGCTATAATTATCCCGTACATATTTCCGGAGAAACAGGCACAGGCAAAGAACTAGTTGCTGCAGCTATTCACAATGAAAGCCAAAGAAGTGGAGCTCCATTCATCCCTATAAATTGCGGAGCATTGCCGGAAGGCCTTATAGAAACAGAACTTTTCGGACATGTTAAAGGAGCGTTTTCAGATGCCATTCGCGATAAAAAGGGACGTTTTGAACTAGCTGACAGGGGCACAATATTGCTGGATGAAGTTACAGAACTTTCAAAAAATATACAGGTAAAGCTTCTGAGATTTTTCCAGGAAGGTACTTTTGAAAAGGTCGGCGGAGAAAAAACAATCTCTGTAAATGTTAGAGTTATCAGTGCAACAAACAAAGATCTTAAAAAAGAAGTCAGAAATAAAAATTTCCGGGAAGATCTTTATTACCGTTTAAATGTAATACCTATATCTATACCTCCTCTTCGTGAACGAAAAAATGACATACCGCTTCTTATCGACCACTTTCTTAAACAGGCAGAGGAAGATTATAAGAGAAAACCTCCCAGAATATCTAAAGAAGCCATGTCTTTAATGATGGATTATGCCTGGCCTGGGAATGTACGTGAGCTTCAGAATGCCATTCAGTTTGCAATTGTAAAATGCAGCGGCAGCATAATTACTCCGAACTCACTTCCTGTTGAGCTAAGAGAAAACATAAAACCAGTATTGAAACGCGGTCCCTCCAAGAAGCTTGACTTTGATACAATAAAATCCGCCCTTGAAAAAGCAGGAGGCAACAAATCAAAGGCTGCCAAGCTTCTCGGGGTGGGAAGGGCCACTTTATACAGGTTTTTAAGCGAACATCCCGAAATACTTAAATCTTAACGAACGGCCTTGTAAAAAGTCGAAACTGGAACGGCAAAGTAAAAAGCTTCAGTTTCAAGGCGCGCAAACCCTGAGGCATGAGACGTACTTATAGCTACGTCGCAATGACGAAGGATGCAGCGCAACGCAGAAAATGAACTTTTTACGAAGCCGTTAAGCATTATAGAGCTTCTTCTTAAGCCATCCTTTTACTTCACCTTCAATTGAGTAAACGCCTTTATTATGACCAACTGACTCCAGAAACCTGTTTTTTAAACCTTCTGGCATCTTTATTGTGGCAAGCTCAATACCGTCCTCAATATTCCGACGAACAAGATAAATTACCGGCTCATGCCATGTATTTATTACAAAATAAGTAGAAAAATCTTTTTTTGATCTTACTATGTTTTTACCCAGTGCCGGATTATTACCCCATTCCAGATAAAGTGTTACAGCCATTTCCGGTGTCATCTCCCAATCTATGTCATTTAACAGATCAGCATTCTTTCTTATATCTTCTAATTTCATCATGTTGCACCTCCTCTGGCTTGAAGTTAGTAAACGACAAACCAACCGCATTAAGCCAAAATTTTTACTTAACCTATGATGCTGCAATCTATGTGCCATAGAAGCCAAAAATTTCCATACTGTATTAACTTTTTGAAATAATAGAAAATAATGAGAGATAGTTGCGGAAAGAAAAAAGCTGATAGTGTCTCATAATACAATTTTGTCTCGAATTTAAAAACGAGACGGGGTTTGTCTTCTATATTTATAGTTTGTTAAAAATATTTTTTTGTGTATTATTCATAACTACTTGGGTTGTTGGGTTCACGGTTCACGGTTCACGGTTGGTTGCCTTGATCTCTTCATAGGCCAGTAGGCCTTCGCAAATCTCGGCCTCTTTGTCAGACGGTACACTTTTCGAGCCAATTCACGTGTCAGATGCCAAGTGACTTCTCAATAAATAACGCACGAAC
>VMSQ01000310.1 GCA_013792055.1 Desulfobacteraceae bacterium | reverse complement strand
GGCTAATTGGTAACTATAAGAACAGGCGAGAGTGTCACATCGAACCAGACTGGCTGTTAATCTACAAAATAATGGAAAATGAAATCATTTTTGAAAGAACAGGCACTCACTCTGACCTTTTTGAATAATGAAAACCTCTTGCTAAAGAATTTTGCATTTGTCTAATTTGTCGAAGATGTCCCCAATTCCATTTATCTCGAATTATCTCAACCTGCCGTGAGTTTATCTGTAGCTCCAATATTCCAGCTTCCCCCTATCTCGCTTAGGATTATATAATTCTTGCATTTTCATTAAAAACAGTGCGATATTAAGATATTACAACAATCAAGAAACGACCTGTTAATATCAAATATCACTGATTTATTTCTTAATATTGGGCAGTAAAAAATAATGGGTGAAAAAACTGCAAAAGAAATTAATATTTATTTCTTGACGATATAAACTTATAAACTGAGGATGTTCCATAGGGTTGGCTGAGCAAGAGTCAAGAGGGGACTTGTCCCCATTCTTTGTTTTGGACAGATTTTTAAGTAATGTGTTTGCAGTTGAATGATTACGACCATTAAAATTGAGCAATATTATCTTGTGGCTGACACGATATTGCAATCGGAGATGTCTCAATGAAAAAACTTCGAGTATTTGTCAGTTCCGTCCAGAAAGAACTGGAAAATGAGCGCATAGCGGTCTTGTCTCTGATCAACACAGACCCTTTTCTCAATCAGCATTGCGAACCCATTCTATATGAGCTTGAGCCCGCCTTACCGGAAGAATCGGTAAAAGGATGCCTTAAGAGTCTTCGATCATGCGATATTTATCTGGTAATTATTTGGAAGGAGTACGGCCATCTTGTTGAAGGATTTTCCATAACTCACCATGAATACAGATGCGCAAAGGAAGTTAAAATGCCGATCCTCGTCTATATGAAGGGTCCGGCAGAGTTGAAACGTGAGTCCGGCACAGTGGGATTTGTTCAGGAAGTGCAAAAAGATGGCTTTAAATATAAGCGGTTCGGTAATTTTCTGGAACTCCAAAACGAAATCCGAACATCTTTAGTTCGCCTCTTTAAAGAGAAATTTCGTATTAAACCTTCAGCCGATGAAAATAAAATTGCAGAGCAGACCATTAAAGCTACATCGGATTTCGAAAACAAGACATTGAAGAGACTTGCATGGAAAGATCTGGATTATAAATTAGCACGAAGACTCGTAGCCAGCGCCGAGCAAATAGAACCTTCAGCAATCACTGAAAAGGAATTAATTCACAAACTGCTAATACGCGGCCTTCTTTGGACCGATATGGATGGCACATACTACGCCACGGCGGCCGGAATAACCTTGCTGGCCACAGACCCTTCTGCTGTTTTTCCACAATGTCGTTTTCTTGCCGATGCTTACAGGGGTACAGAGATGGACGGAAATCCAATGGACCACGAGGATATTACTGAGCCTCTACCTAAAGCCATTGAAAAGGTCATTGCTTTTATCGAAAGAAATACGAGACACCCCATTCGTATCGTTGGTTTGAATAGAGTGAGATTGGATGAATACCCAACAGAGGCGATTCGCGAAGCCATGGTTAATGCTGGCGCACATAGAGACTATGAAGATCGTGGCAGAAAAATTCTGGTTGAGAAGTTTTCAGATCGCATTGTCATTTCTAGCCCCGGATTACCTCCACCTCCTTTGACACTGCATAAGCTTCGATCCGGCAAATATAAGCCATGTTCCAGGAATCCTCTACTTGCCCAATGTCTTTCCTTCTTCCATCGAATTGAAGAGCGCGGGAGCGGTTTTCGCCGTATGCGGGAAGCAATGATTGATCATGGTCTCGATGAACCGGAAATTGATTCATACACCGGTTACTTCCAGGTAATTTTTGTGGGACCTGGAGATGATATTGATAAAATACATGTTTCCGCAAAAGATGTCGGCCAGGTTATTCCCCCATCTATCGAAGCAAAATTAAATGATCGTCAGAAAAAGATCATCACCCATATTCTCAAGGAAGGCTTTGTTACAAGCGGGTGGTGTGTTAAGAAACTAAAAGTTGTGCAGAATACTGCTTACCGTGATCTCACAGGGTTGATTAAATTAGATATTCTTGAACAGACAGGAAAAGGACGAAGTACCAAATATGTTTTCAAGAAAAAATAGTTTGCTGGAAATCTATCGAAAATCTATCGACGTTTTTGATTAATCTATCGATGTTCTTTTGGAAATCGGAAGATAGTATACATATTATTGCCTTTTTTCTTCAAGCAATGGTGAGGATTAACAAGAAGAGGGGGCAGCCTTTGTTGGATGGTCGAGCGTGAGATGATATGCCTGCCCTTACTCACAAACCTTCTGAATATTCTCCCACATTTATAGCTCCAATATTCCCGCTTCCCCCCTATCTCGCTTAGAATTATATAATTCTTGCCTTTTCATTAAAAACAGTGCGATATTAAGATATTACAACAATCAAGAAACGACCTGTTAATATCAAATATCACTGATTTATTGCTTAATATTTAATATTGGGAGCGTCCCCCCCTAAGCCCTTTTTCCAGTTTTTTAGAAGT
>VMSQ01000214.1 GCA_013792055.1 Desulfobacteraceae bacterium | reverse complement strand
TTACAGAGCAGGAAAATAAAGAAAGATTGCAAATCCTGCTGGATTTGCAGGAATATTTTACAACTAAAAAAAACAGTGAGCTGGTTGGATCAAATGAGTTGATCCTTGTTGAGGGTTTAAGTAAAAAAAGGGTAGATAGTGATACTCAAAGAAAATGTCAACACATTCAGTGGTCAGGACGTACCGCAACTAACAAGGTAGTAAACTTTATCCAGATTGAGGATACTATTCCACGCGATAAAATATTAAAAGGGAAAATAGTGAACGTGAAAATTGAAAAAGCATATTCCCATTCACTCTGGGGGAAACCAGTTCAAATGGAAGCAACACTTTTTGCTTCGGAAGGAGAACAAAGTTATGCTGCTTAAAGTTAGCATAGCGGGACTGACAATTGATCCAACTTCAAATACACCTATCGTTATTTTAAAGTCTGATAAAGATGATCAGGCAATTCCTATATGGATAGGGTTGCTGGAAGCTACCTCTATTGCCTCTACTCTTCAAGATATAAAGTTTGACCGTCCCATGACCCACGATCTTTTTAAAAATTTTACAGATCTTATTGATATCAGCATTGAAAAAGTGGAGGTGTGTGATTTAAAGAATAACACTTTCTACGCCAAAATTCATTTTATTTATGAAAAAGGTAATTTCAGTATGGATGCTCGTCCTAGCGATGCAATTGCTCTTGCCCTTCGATTTAAGGCCCCAATTTATGTTGATGATATTGTTATTGAAAAATCGAAAATGTCTGACAGCCATGCTGAAGCCCTTGATAAGACTGAAGATGGTAAAAAGTGGGCAGATTATCTCGAAAAGCTTTCGCCCGAAGATTTTGGGAAATATAAGATATGATAGATCTTCATACACATACGGTTTTCAGTGACGGCGTTTTGATACCTTCCGAGCTAGTTAGAAGAGCGGAATTTGTCGGATTAAAAGGAATTGGAATAACAGATCATGGCGATTTTTCAAATATTGATTTTATAGTCCCAAGGATAGTTGCCGTAGCAGAAAAACTAAATAGTGTTTTAAGCATAAAGGTTGTTCCTGGAATAGAAATAACTCATGTGCCGCCCGGTCTGATATCAGATGCTGCAAAAAAAGCTCGTTCTTTAGGAGCAAAAATCATTATAGTACATGGAGAAACAATTAGCGAGCCAGTTGCTCCAGGCACTAATAGTGCTGCACTAGAAGCAGATATCGATATTCTGGCACACCCTGGCCTGATAAGCGAGGAGGAAGTTTTAAAAGCAAAAGAAAATAGAATTTTTTTGGAGATATCAGCTCGTAAAGGACACTCTCTGACCAACGGACATGTTGCCATGCTTGCCATGAAAATAGGGGCCAAGCTTGTCATTAACAGTGATTCGCATGCACCTGAAGATTTGATTAATGATAAAATGGCAAAAAAAGTTGTTTGTGGAGCCGGTTTGACCGAGAATGACTATGATATAATGCAAAAAAATGCCTCCCTATATATAAATATGGTGTAATTATTTTACAGAAACCCAGATTTATATTATTTAGTTTAGCATATCGAGTTCCTTGGCCTATTCATAATTAGCCGTTATTATTTTATTCCAAAGATATAGTTCAATTTAATCGCTGTTTTTTTTGCTTGACTAAATAAAAGGCAGCATTTATATATAACATGAATAAATAAATATGGTTCAGTAAATTATGGAAATACAGAAATAAAGGTTGTATGCATTTTCTTTCCACAACTTTCTCTAATATTTTAATATCAGCTTTTCACAAACGTTTTAGGTTTTAAGATTTAACCACTCGTTATAACAATATAATATCATAACTTAACACTTAAAACATGATGAATTTGACTTTTACGAGACCATCAAATTTCATGCGCATAAAATAATAAAAGGAGGAATCTATGTCTCTTGATCCGACTAAGCATCATGATTGGGAAATTGCCGAAGATGCGGAAAAGAATATGAAAACTGTATATCAACTCGGAGAGGAACTTGGACTTGAGAAAGACGAGTTACTTCCGCATGGGCATTATGTGGCAAAAGTAGATTTTACAAAGGTTATTAAACGTCTTGAAGGAAAACCAGACGCAAAATATATTGATGTAACAGCTATAACCCCAACTCCACTCGGAGAAGGAAAAAGTACTTCTGCCATGGGATTGGTGCAGGGACTTGGCAAGAGAGGCCTGCGAGTAATAGGTGCTATACGACAGCCTTCCGGAGGTCCCACAATGAATATTAAGGGTAGCGCTGCCGGTGGTGGTCTGGCGCAGTGTATTCCTCTTACGCCTTTTTCATTGGGTTTGACAGGTGATATCAATGCCATCATGAATGCTCATAATTTAGCCATGGTAGCTTTGACATCAAGGATGCAGCATGAAAACAATTATTCTGATGAGATTCTGGCTAAAAAGAATTTGAAACGCCTGGATATTAATCCAAAAAATGTTGAAATGGGATGGATAATTGATTTTTGCGCCCAGTCACTCCGTAATATAATAATAGGTCTTGGTGGAAAGATGGATGGCTTTCCCATGCAGTCCAAATTTGGAATCGCAGTAAGTTCCGAGATTATGGCTATTTTGGCTGTTGCTACCAGTCTGAAAGATATGCGTGAGCGAATGGGCAAGATAGTGGTTGCTTATAACAAAAATGGAGATCCCGTTACTACGGCAGACCTTGAGGTTGACGGTGCCATGACTGCATGGATGGTGGAAGCCCTGAATCCAAACCTCCTTCAATCCTTAGAAGGGCAGCCGGTTTTTGTACATGCAGGGCCATTTGCAAACATAGCCATAGGACAATCATCAATCATTGCAGACAGGGTAGGATTAAAATTATCAGACTATCATGTTACTGAAAGTGGTTTTGGAGCAGATATTGGCTTTGAGAAATTCTGGAACTTAAAATGCCGTTTTAGCGGGCTGAAACCTCATTGCGCTGTAGTGGTTGCAACTATTCGTGCGTTGAAATGTCATGGTGGCGGACCTCCAGTACCTCCAGGCAAGCCAATGGACCCCGCATATCTTGAGGAGCATGTTGACTGGGTTGAAAAGGGGTGTGAAAATCTTGTTCATCACATTAAGACGGTAAAAAAGGCCGGAATTAATCCAGTTGTTTGTATTAATTCATTTTATACTGACACAAAGGATGAGATAAATACGGTTCGCAGGTTGTCTGAAGCTTCAGGTGCCCGTGTCGCTGTCTCTGAGCATTGGCTTAAGGGTGGTGACGGGGCTTTGGAGTTCGCCGATGCAGTTGTTGATGCATGTGAAGAAGAAAACGATTTTCGCCTTCTTTATGAACTGGATACTCCGCTCCGTAAACGGATTGAAATGATTGCAAAAGAGGTTTATGGTGCTGACGGTGTGAGCTATACTCCTGAGGCCGAGGCCAAGGCCAAGAGAATTGAGCAGGATCCTGAACTTTCGAAATTGGGAACATGTATGGTCAAGACACACCTTAGTCTTTCTCATGATCCTAACATAAAAGGAGTCCCAAATGGATGGACTCTTCCTGTTCGTGATATCTTGACTTATAAGGGGGCAGGATTTGTTGTGCCGGTTGCTGGAGCAATTAGCCTTATGCCAGGTACAGCCTCAGATCCAGCTTACAGGCGCATTGACGTAGATGTTGAGACCGGAAAAGTAAAAGGGCTATTTTAATTGAAGATTGAAGATTGACTATTGAAGATTGAAGGAATTCTGTCAATTTTTAAAAAAGGCAGAGCGAAGCGATTCCACAAATATTCAATATTCAATCGACAATATTCAATCCACAAACGGGAGATTTAAATAATGTCCGCAAAAATTATCAGTGGAACCGAAATTGCCAAAGAAATAAGAGTAGAGCTTAAAAAAGAGATAGCAGAATTAAAGGAAAAACATGGCTTGACTCCGGGATTGGCCACAGTACTTGTGGGTGATGATCCTGCATCAAAAGTATATGTCGGTCAAAAGGAGAAGTCTTGTAATAACCTGGGTATTTATTCGAAGATGATTAACTTGCCGGCAGACGCTTCAGAGGAAGATCTCCTGAAGTTGGTTGATGAATTGAACAATAATTCGAGTATTCACGGGATCTTAATCCAGTTGCCTCTCCCCAAGCACATTAATAAAACCCGTGTACTTTATGCAATTGATCCCAATAAGGATGTAGATGGTTTCCATCCTGTAAATGTTGGGAAAATGGTTATCGGAGAGAAATGTTTTCTTCCGTGTACACCTCATGGAGTTTTAGAGCTTCTAAGTCGTTCAGGAGTAAAAACAGAAGGAGCTGAAGTGGTAATAGTCGGGAGGAGCAACATCGTTGGAAAACCGGTTCTAAATCTAATGCTTCAGAAGAGGCCCTCTGGAAATGCAACGGTAACTCTGTGCCATACAAGGACCAAGGATCTATCTTTCCACACCAAGCGTGCGGATATCCTTATTGTAGCTACCGGTCATCCCAAGACAGTTACCGGCGATATGGTCAGAGAAGGGGTTGTTGTTATTGATGTTGGAGTTAACAGGATTGGAAAAACCCCTGAAGGAAAGGCGATTTTAGTAGGCGATGTTGAATTTGATAGTGTTAAAGAAAAAGCTGCAGCAATAACACCGGTACCTGGTGGCGTAGGACCCATGACAATTGTTATGCTGATGAAAAATACGGTCGAAGCAGCAAGAAATACTCTTTAAGGTTAAAAAATGGATCAGTTGAAGCTGATCGTTAATGTCGGAGGACTGACTTATGGCAACAAAAAGATCTCCCATAGGTATTGCTCAGCGCTGTATGGGTATTGATTGCGAGGGAAGCACATGTGTTGCGGAGCAAGCTGAGAAACAGGGGGTTGTTACATATATACAGCGTATGAACAGGCGTGCTATTGAGCCATGCCTTTTCGGTCAGGGAGGAACGTGCTGTCGAAATTGTTCCTTTGGGCCATGTATGATGATAGAGGGTGTCCCTGAGTCAATAGGGCTTTGTGGCGCTACTCCTGCTACCGTAGCTGCACGTAATTTTAGTCGCATGGTGGCTGCCGGATCATCTGCTCACATGGATCATGCCCTTGAGACAGCAAAGGCATTTCTGGCTGTGGCTAAGGGAGAATCAGAGTATAAAATCAAGGATGAAAAGAAGCTGCGTGCTTTGGCAGAGGTCTTTGAAATAAAGACAGAAGGCCGAAGTACAAAGGATATAGCTATTGAGTTGGGTGAAAAGGCTTTAGCTGAATTCGGAAAACAAGATGGCAGCTTATACTGTATTAAACGTGCTCCTGAAAAAAGGCAGGAATTATGGAAAAAATTGGGAGTTATACCTCGTGGCATACAGCGGGAAGTTGTTGAGCTGATGCATAGAACTCATATGGGAACCGACCAGGATTATCATAACCTGATTTTCCAGGCGACCAGATGTGCTTTAGCAGACGGATGGGGCGCTTCAATGATATCCACAGAATTGCAGGATATCATGTTCGGGACTCCGGTTCCGATCAGGGCTGTGGTAAATCTTGGTGTACTATCAGAAGATGAGGTCAACATTATTGTACATGGCCATGAGCCTATTTTATCTGAGGCTATGGCAATTGTTTCCCAGGATCCCGAATTGATTGAGGCCGCAAAAAAAGTTGGAGCAAAAGGAATTAATCTGGCTGGTGTGTGCTGTACAGGAAATGAAGTCCTTATGCGTCACGGCATCCCTATAGCAGGTAGTTTTATTCAACAGGAAATTGTGCTTGCAACTGGTGCTGTGGAAGCCATGGTTGTTGATGTCCAGTGTGTTATGCAGTCCCTGCCGGTAGTGGCTGGATGTTTTCATACAGCGGTGATAACGACTTCTGATAGAGCTCGGATCCCTGGTGCCGAGCATATCGAAGTGCATCATCATAACGCCCTGGAAGCAGCTCGGAAGATCATTCAGCGCGCTATTGATAAATATCCGCAGAGAGGAAAGGTCAATATTCCACAAAACAAGATGGATGTTGTTGCGGGCTTCAGTCATGAGACTATTAATCATATGCTTGGTGGGGCTTTTCGTGCTTCGTATCGTCCATTAAATGATAATATTATAAACGGAAGAATTAGAGGTGTCGGGGCGGTAGTTGGATGTGACAGCATGCGTGTGCGTTCCGGTTATGTACATACTACTGTTGTAAAAGAGTTAATCGCCAATGATGTGTTGGTTCTTGTCACAGGATGTGCTGCCACTGCTTGTGGAAGAGCCGGATTATTGCGTCCTGAAGCAGCGGAGCTGGCAGGCCCTGGATTAAGGGAAGTTTGTGAGACAGTAGGTATGCCACCGGTATTGCACATGGGATCATGTGTGGACAACAGTCGTATTTTGATTGCTGCTACCGAGATTGTCCGGGAGGGTGGTCTTGGTGATGATATTTACCAGATACCAGCGGCAGGATGTGCGCCGGAATGGATGAGTGAGAAGGCGATAGCGATTGGGCAATATTTTGTAGCGAGCGGCGTTTTTGTAGTATTTGGGAGAACCTTTCCGACAACGGGCAGCAAGGTTTTGACTGATTACCTGTTCAAAGAGATGGAAAACCTGTACGGCGGAATGTGGGCGGTTGAATCCGACCCAGTAAAGATGGCTCAATTGATGATCCAGCGTATCGAAAAAGGGCGAGAGGCTCTGGGTATCCAGGAAAAGAAGGAAAGAGTCCTCTATGATATGGAAATGAGACGTGAGTTGGAATAATAGATATGAAAAAAAGTAAAACGACAAAAATGGGTTCTGTCCTCGTCGTTGGTGGCGGTGTGGCAGGTGTTCAATCGGCACTCGACCTATCTGATCTGGGTTATTATGTATACCTGGTCGAGAAATCAGCGTCAATCGGAGGAGTTATGGCGCGCCTGGACAAGACTTTTCCTACAAATGACTGTTCTATCTGTATCCTCGCACCCAAGCTGGTTGAGGCCGGGCGATCACCGAACATAAAGCTTATAACGAAAGCTACGCTGACGTCAGTTGATGGAACTGCGGGTAATTTCACTGCCAAAGTTCACTGTGAACCTCGTTACATAAATGGAGACTTATGCACTGCTTGCGGTACGTGCACTATGTATTGTCCTATTGTCATCCCTGACATTTACAATGAAGGATTTACCATAACAAGAAATCCTCATATGGATTATCCTCAGGCCGTTCCTGCGAGCTTTTATATCGATCCTAAAGAATGTCTTTTTGCCAATCATGAGACTTGCCGGATATGTGTGTCTACATGTCAGGCTCAGGCTATCGATCTTGATGCAAAAGAAGAGACGATCGAGCTTTCTGTGGGCGCTGTAATACTTTCTCCCGGCTTTGGCTCTTTGAGTGAAGACATATTGAGCCGCTTTGGTTACGGTGTCTATCCCAATGTACTTACCAGCATGGAATTTGAAAGGATGATGTGTGCTTCAGGCCCGTCCAATGGAGTGCTATTTCGACCATCTGATGAGAAGCATCCAAAACGCATTGCAATTCTCCAATGTGTTGGCTCAAGAGATATTACATGCGGCAATGGATACTGTTCTTCTGTCTGTTGTATGTACGCTATAAAGGAAGCTACTGTTGTAAAAGAACATGACCCTGATCTTGAGATTACTATATTTTATATGGAGATGCGGACTCAGGGTAAAGGTTTTGACGCTGCTCGTCAAAGAGCTAAAGAAGAATACGGTCTCAGATTTGTACGTGCAAGGGTCGCGGGAGTCAACGAAAATGGTGAGCAGCTCAGGATACCATACGTTAACGAGAAGGGAGAGCATTTAGCCGAAGATTTCGATATCGTGGTGTTAGCTCAGGGCCTTGAGTCGCCCGCTGATGCTGAATCTTTGGCGCAAGCCGCTGAAATTGACCTTAATCACTACAATTTTTGCAAAACTAACAGTTTTGAGCCCCTAGAGACAACTCGTCCAGGGATTTTTGTTGCCGGCGCATTTCAAGGGCCAAAGGATATACCTGATAGTGTTACTCAGGCAAGCGGTGCGGCTGCCCATGCTGCTGAAATCCTCCGCGATGCTCGCGGAACCCAAACTGTAAAAAAAGAATATCCCACTGAAATCGAGATAGAGAAGGAACCACGGATTGGTGTGTTTATATGCCATTGCGGGATAAACATTGGTGGTGTAGTTGATGTGCCGGCAGTAAAAGAGTATGCTTCCACCCTGGGGAATGTCGTGTTTTTTGACAGAAATCCGTATAGCTGTTCGCAGGATACGCAGATTACCATTAAGGAAAAAATTGAAGAACATAAGTTAAACCGTATAGTAGTTGCTGCATGTACACCCCGTACGCACGAGCCTTTATTTCAGGAAACGCTTAGAGCTGCCGGTTTGAATCGCGCACTCTTTGAAATGGTTAACATAAGAGATCAGTGTTCATGGGTACATATGCATGAACCGGAAAAGGCAACAGACAAGGCTAAAGAACTGGTAAAGATGGCGGTGGAAAAAGCAAAGCTCCTTACACCTCTTGCAGAACAGAGTGTACCGGTTATTCCAAGGGCTCTCGTTATTGGCGGAGGTGTTTCTGGTATGACCGTGGCTTTAAGTATTGCGGAGCAAGGATTTGAGTGTTTTCTCGTAGAGAAGAACGATGAGCTTGGTGGAAACCTCAAGAATCTTGTTTTTACTCTCACTGGGGAGGAACCACATACACTTCTCGAAGAACTCAAAAATAAGGTAGAAAAAGAACCCCTTATAAATGTTTATACCGGAGCAAATGTTGATAATGTGTCCGGTTATGTGGGTAATTTTACGTCATCGATTAGTTACGGTTCTGAGACTGAGAGCGTGGAACACGGTGTTGTCATTGTTGCAACCGGTGGAAGACCTTATCAACCCACACAATATTTGTATGAGAAATCAAACCAGGTTGTTACCCAGCTTGAGCTTGAAAAGATTCTATCTTCTCCTGATGATGTTCAGAAGATTCAGGATATCGTTATGATTCAATGTGTGGGATCACGGGGAGAAGACCTTGCCTATTGCAGTAAGATATGTTGTGGGCAGGCAGTTAAAAATGCCCTGAAAATATTGGCGTTAAATCCAAACACAAATATCTATATTCTTTATCGAGATATGCGGACTTACGGGTTTGCGGAAGACTATTACAGAGAGGCTAGGGAAAAGGGTGTCATCTTTATCCGCTATGAGAAAGATATGCCTCCATCGGTTACCGAAGAGAACGGAAAAATTAAAGTTGAATTTCTGGATCCTTTACTTGATGAAAGGGTGGTCGTTGAGCCTGATATTCTGGCATTGAGTGTAGGGGTTGTGCCACACGACGTCGATAAGCTTGCAAAGGGTCTTAAAGTTCCTCTTACCAGTGATAAGTTTTTCCTGGAAGCCCATGCCAAGCTTCGTCCGGTAGAATTTTCGGTAAGCGGGATATATCTCTGTGGATTGGCACATTCTCCAAAACCAATTGATGAGTCGATTGCACAGGCTAAGGCAGCAGCGTCAAAGGCCGGTGCCTGTCTTGCAAAGGGATTTGTATCAGTTGATCCGATAGTTTCTGTCGTTAATCCAGACTCCTGTATCGGCTGTGGCATTTGTGAGAGTCTCTGCCCATACAAAGCTATCAGGACGATTAAAGTAGGTAAAAAGAAAAAAGCGGAGACGATTTCAGCATCGTGCAAAGGGTGCGGCATATGTGCCTCACATTGCCCAACATTCGCTATATCAATGGGGGGCTTTACAAATGAACAGATAATAGCTCAAATAAGGGCATTTGGGGAGAGCAGTTAGAACGGAGTGAGCGAAATGACGAGTGACAAATTTGAGCCGAGGATAATGGGGTTCTTATGTAACTGGTGTTGTTACACAGCAGCAGATTCGGCAGGGGTAGCCAGGTACCAGTATCCACCGAACATTAGAGTTATTAGGGTAATGTGTTCTGGGAGAGTTGATCCGGTCTTTATTTTCGAAGCGTTTTCTTGTGGAGCAGATGGTGTGTTTGTCGGCGGCTGCCATCTTGGTGAGTGTCATTACCAGCTCGGTAATTACGACGTCATGTTAGCAACAGCATTGACAAAAAAGATTATGACCAAGATCGGTATTTCTCCTGAACGGCTTTTATTGGAATGGGCCTCAGCAGCCGAAGGGTCCAGGTATGTCCAGATGATTACAGAGTTCACCAATAACTTAAAATCATTGGGGCCGCTTGGAACCACTGATAAGGTAGACATGGATGTTTTGAAGGTTAAACTATCAGCGGCAAGACATTCCGTAGAAGATATGAAATTGCGGACAGGTCTTGGAAATCTTACTAAAGGATTCCGAAAAGAAGGTGATTATTCTGCACAAACCATTGAAGATAAGATTGATCAGAAGATCGCTAAGAGTATAGATAGTGCAATTGGCAAGCAGGAAACACTTCTATGGATACAGCAAGAAGGGCCTATATCTTTGGACGTCTTGACAAAGAAGGTTGGACAGCCCACCGCAGACGTTGAGAAATATGTGTCGGCATTCAGCAAAAAAGGATTAGTGACTGAGACAAACGGCAAGTTGTCAGCAACGAGTAACGAGTAACGAAATTATGACAATATACAGAGAAGATTTAGAACCTCGATTTAAATTTGAAGTTGCAGAACTTCCGGAAGGTCAGAATGTCAAAGAATGTTTTGCATGCGGAAGCTGTACTGGTGTCTGTCCGGTCAGTCAGATAATACCTGAATTTGATCCCAGGAAGATCCTTCACATGATATCTCTCGGCCTGAAAAAACACCTGCTTTCATCTGATTTGCCATGGTATTGTACGGGCTGTAGCACTTGTAAATTTGTATGTCCGCAGGATGTTCGATTTAATGATGTTATTAAGGCCCTGAAGCTCTTGGCATTGCAGGATGGATATGTTGATGCAGATACTTTAAGTGAAATGGGCAAGCTCGCTGTTGTAGATGAAATGCGTTGCGTGGGCTGTCTTACCTGTGTGCGTTCGTGTCCATTCTTTGCTCCGAGTATCGAGATGGGAAAGGGAGTCGCTTATATTGAACCGCTTAAATGTGTAGCATGCGGAATTTGTGTAGCAGAGTGTCCGGTTAAGGCTATTGAGTTAAAAATATCGGAAGATGTTAGGCGCTTTAGCTCATTTGATTTGTTGCGCAAGGAAGAAATGGGTGAACCTAACATAGTAGCATTTTGCTGCCATTATACAGCTTATGCGTGTTCACAGGATCTGCAGAATTTGCCTAAATTGGGATTTCCAGAGAATGTTCGCGTGGAAATAGTTCCCTGTAGCGGCAGCATTAGCATAAGCCGTTTGTTGAACGCGTTTGAAGAGGGAGCAGATGGTGTATATGTAGCTGGATGTTTGGATGATACTTGTCATAATGTTAAAGGAAGCCGGATAGCATCGAATAGAGTGAATTATGTGAGAAATATTCTTTCGCAGTTGAACTTAGACTCTTCGCGTATTGAAATGTATATGATTTCCCGTGAGCCGAATCGGGGATTTATTGATGTTGCTAAAGATATGACAGAGCGGATCAAAATATTAGGCCCAAGTCCGTTAAAGGGGAAATAGTTAAATGGAAAAGAGTGCTTCATCCTAAATTGACAGATAGCGAAGGGGGTGTTTAATTTGGCAATAAGCGCTAAAGACCTGGATCCAAAGTTTAAATTTGAAATAGCCAATATTCCAGGCAGCGAACTTCTTAAGCGTTGTTTTACATGTGGAACCTGTACTGCAATTTGTCCTGTCAGCAATACCTTTTCTGAATATGATCCAAGAAAGATCATACACATGATTATTCTTGGGCTTAAAGATCGAGTCCTTTCCTCTGAAAATATCTGGCGGTGTTCTCACTGTGAAACCTGTAAATTTTCCTGTCCCCAGGGTGTCCACCTGAGTGAAATTATGGATGCTTTGCAGCATATGGCTGTAAGGGATAAATATGTTACACCTGATGCCTTTGAAAAATTCGGTACTGCTCCATGCAAAGCCGCATGTCCGGCTCACATCAGCATCCAGGGATTTATTGGGATGATTGCAGAGGGAAGATACAGGGAAGGCCTGAGATTAATCAAAGAGACAATGCCTTTCCCGGGCATTTGCGGCCGCATATGCCACCATCCGTGTGAAATGAAGTGCAATAGGGGTAAAGTAGATGAACCCTTGGCAATCGAGTACCTCAAGCGTTTTTTAGCTGACAGGGGCTTGTCGGAGGACATTGGTTATGTGCCCGAAACAGAAGAAAAGAAAGAAGAAAAAGTAGCGGTTATAGGGGCAGGCCCTGCTGGTTTAAGTGCAGCATATTTTCTCGCTATTAAGGGATATCCTGTGACGGTTTTCGAAAGGCTGCCGGTTGCCGGTGGCATGATGGCCGTTGGTATCCCGGAATATCGTCTTCCCCGCGATATCCTCAGGGAAGAAATAAAGACTATTGTTGATATGGGCGTTGAAATCAAGACCGGAGTTAGTTTCGGAAAAGATATCACAATAGAAAGCCTTAAAAATGAGAGCTATAGGGCATTTTTCATTGCTGTTGGTCTTCATGTGAGCCGTGGCTTGAATGTGGAAGGGGAGAATTTTGATGGAATAATTCATGGCATAAATTTTCTAAGAGACGTTTCTCTTAAAGGCAATGTAACCATCGGTGCAAGAACGATAGTCATCGGCGGCGGCAATGTGGCCATAGATGTAGCTCTTACTGCTCTTAGAAGCGGAGCCAAAGAAGTTGAGATGGTATGTCTTGAGTCACGTGAAGAAATGCCGGCATGGGAACATGAAATAAAGGATGCTCTGGACGAAGGAATAAAAATAAATAATAGTTGGGGCCCAAAACGTTTTATCGAAGAAAACGGAAAAGTTAAAAGTGTAGAATTTAAACGATGTACCGCGGTTTTTGATGAAAAAGGTCGGTTCAATCCTCAATATGATGAATCTGAATTAATGACGCTTGAAGCAGATACGGTGCTGTTATCTATAGGCCAGGCCTGTGATATGTCTTTTGCTGACGGTGTACCTGATCTTGATGTTTCTCCGAGAGGCCCATCAGTTAAGGATCCCATTACTCTTGAAACAAATATCCAGGGACTTTTTGTGGGAGGTGATGCTTCTTATGGGCCGCGATCAGTGGTAGAGGCAGTCGCTTCCGGGAGAGAGGCGGCCATATCTATTGATCGCTATCTTAAAGGAGAGGACATTGGGGCAGATCGTCCTTTGGAATGGAAAGGTATTGAGCTTGAACCACAAGATGTAGAACATTTAGCCAGGCAACAAATGCAGCGACTTTCTATTACTCGGCGAAGGAACAGTTTTGAAGAGATCGATTCAGGTTTCAGTGAGCAGCAGGCCAGACTGGAGGCTGGACGGTGTCTTAGGATATGTGGAACTCAGAGTAAAGGTAACAGAGGTCAGGGGTCAGGGGTCGGGGAATGACGAATTTGTAAAAAAAGATCTTGCTCCCTGTGAACTATATACGGAAGGTAAAAGATTATGATTGTAGGACAGCAGAAGGACTTTGACGAAATCAAAAAAATGATCAGTGGTTATAACCGCATCCTGGTATTGGGTTGTCAGACCTGTGTTGCCATTTCTTTTGCCGGTGGTATGCGCGAAGTGGAAATTCTGGCATCAATGATTCGTATGGACAGAAAAATGGCCGGTCAGGATATTGAAATCGTAGAGGATGCAACCTTGAGGCAATGCGATTTTGAGTTTCTTGATTCGGTTGAAAACCGGGTTGATAATTGTGATGCGGTTCTTTCTCTTGCATGCGGTGTAGGTGTCCAGGCATTGGCGGAAAGATATCCGGACAAGGTAATATTGCCGGGTCTTAATACCACATTTATGGGTTTAACCGAGAAGATGGGCGTTTGGTCTGAACGCTGCGCTGGATGTGGGAATTGTATTTTGGACAAGACAGGAGGATTATGTCCCATTGCCAGGTGTTCTAAGGGATTGTTTAATGGCCCATGTGGTGGTTCTATGGATGGCAAGTGCGAAATCAGTCCTGATGTTGATTGCGTATGGCAACTAATCATAGATAGGTTAACGGCTTTAAATCAACTGGAAAAGTTAGAAGAAATATTTCCTATTAAAGACTGGGATGTTAGCGGGCATGGGGGGACTCGGAAGATTGTAAGAGAGGACCTCACCGCTTGAGAAACGGTTTGCAGTTCACGGTTCACGGTTAAAATGCTTCAAAAATCATATTTTATATCTTGGTGTCTTAGTGTCTTTGAGGCTGAACTATTACATTTAATCATATTAAAAAATTCATATTAAAAAATGTTTTCTAAAGTTGGATCAGTATTAGTAATCGGCGGAGGTATTGCTGGAATACAGGCAAGCCTTGACTTGGCTGATTCAGGGTATTTTGTTTACTTGATTGAGAAGGCGTCGTTTATTGGCGGTAAAACAGCTCAACTTGATAAGACATATCCTCTCAACGACTGCTCTTTTTGTATTAGATCTGACAAGCATATGGAGTGTATTTCACATACAAATATAAAGATATTAACTTTATCAGAGGTTAAAGACATTAAAGGTAGTTCAGGAGATTTTGAGGCAACAATAATTCAGCACCCGAGATATGTTGATATCGATAAATGTACTAACTGTGGCTTGTGTGCAGAAAGATGTCCTGAGGAGGTTAATGACGAATTTAACGAAGGCCTGGGAAAAAGAAAAGTTATATATTTAGAATTTCCTGAGGCCGCTCCCAACAGCTATGTGATTGACAGAAAAAACTGCCTCCACTTTACAGAAGCTGGATGCAATATTTGCAAGGAAGCTTGCATGGAAAAAGCCATAGATTTTGATCAAAAAGAACAGAATATTTCTCTTAATGTAGGGTCAATTATCTTTGCCGCAGGTTTTGATTCTATAATTCCTCCATATTATGATTATGATAAACTTCCCAACGTCATTACCAGTATGGAATTTGAGAGAATTCACAGCCTCAATGGTCCTTATGGTGGTCATTTGGTTAGACCTTCTGATAGAAAGGAACCATCAAACATTGCATGGCTTCAGTGTATAGGGTCGCGAGATATTTATCATAATTACTGTTCATCTGTTTGTTGTATGTATGCGATTAAACAGGCGATTCTTGCCAGGCGAAGCAACAAAATGTTGAATGCCACTATTTTTTTCATGGATATGAGGGTATGCGGGAAGGATCATGAGAGATATTACAATCATGCGAAAAATGAAGATAATATTCGCTTTGTTAGATCAAAGGTTCACAATGTCTTCCCGGTTTCAGGTACTGATGACCTTTTAATTCGTTATGCTGATGAACAGGGGAATATCTATGAAGAAATATTCAATATGGTGGTTCTTTCTCTTGGTTTAGAACCTTCTCATGACGCTGTAAGACTTGCTGGAAATCTCGGCATAACTCTTGATAAAAATAATTTCGTAGAAACCAGCAGTTTTACACCGGTTAACACATCTATCCCGGGCATTTATGTGTGCGGGGCCTTTAATGCTCCCAAAGATATTTCTGAATCCATAACAGAGGCCAGCGCAGCCGCCTGTGCTTCATCGCTGAACGCAGTATCCAAAGTGGCATTACCTGAGCCTTTTGAAGTGACTGAGCAAAAACCGGTGCCGGCAGGGCTTATCATTGGTGGCGGTGTAACCGGCATGGTAAGCGGCCTGTGTTTAGCCGATCAGGGATATAAAGTATATCTTGTAGAAAAAACCAATAAGCTTGGAGGACATGCCCTTAAACTGAGGAAGACTTTTAAGGGTGAAGATGTAAAGTCCTATATTAAAGAACTTATAGATAAAGTAGAAAATCACCCTCTGATTGATGTTTGTCTTAATTCCGAGGTTAAACATACGGATGGATATGCAGGTAATTTCAGTACCAGAATAGCAATCTCGAGTTCAACTGAAACAAAAAACATTAAGCACGGTGTTACTATTATATCAACAGGGGCGGATTTTCTTAGAACCAGTGAGTACCTTTACGGAAAGAATTCCCGTGTTTTAATCTGGTTCCATACAGATAAAATCTTATCTGAAGAACCCAATACAATCGAAAAGGCAAACACCTGGGTCTTTATACTCTGTGTAGGCTCAAGGGAACCTGAAAGGCCATATTGCAGTAAAATTTGCTGTTCCAGTGCACTTCGAAATGCCATGGAGCTTAAAAAACTAAATCCAGACATGGAAATATATGTGCTCTACAGGGATATGAGAACATACGGCTTAATAGAAGATTTATACACAGAAGCCCGGGATAAAGGGATAGTATTTATCAGGTATAAACTCGACGGCAAACCAGAGGTTGAAGAAGACCAAGATGGCAAGCTAATGGTCAGGGTGAAAGATAATTTGCTTGGAGAAGATTTAATTATTCAACCCGACTTTGTTACTTTGCAGACAGCTATTGTTCCTGGAAATAATGAAAATCTGGCAAAGCTTTTTAAGCTGCCTGTTGATCAAGATGGTTTTTTAAAAGAAGCTCACAAAAAATTCAAACCCGTTGAATTTACCGCAAAGGGTATCTATTTTGCAGGGCTTGTTCATTCCCCAAAGCCCATTGATGAAGCTATTTCTCAGGCGCAGGCCGCTGCAGCTAAGGCGGTAACAGTTCTTTCCAGGGAATATATTTCAACTAATACAGAAGTAGCATCAATTGATCTGAAATTATGTGTTGCATGCCTCACATGTGCCAGGATTTGTCCTGCTGGTGCGCTGATTATAAATGGTATGGGCAAGCCATATATTGAGCCGCAAAAATGCTTCGGGTGTGGTATTTGCGCTGTAGAGTGTCCTGTTAAGGCAATTTCATTAGAACATTTCAATAACGATTTGATACTAACTGAATGTGAAGCGTTTTTGTAACCGTGAACTGTGAACCATGAACCGGCAAATGGAACATATCCAATGAAAGGTAAATTTGAGCCTTTAATTCTTGCCTTTTGCTGTAATTACTGTCCGTCTTGCTCGGCTGATCTGGCAGGATCGTTAAAAATGCAGTACCCGTCGAATATAAGGATTGTCAAGGTGCCTTGCATAGGAACAATAGGGGCAATACATATATTAAAGGCTTTGGAAAACGGGGCAGATGGCGTCTGCCTGGTGGGATGTTCGGAAGGAAAATGCGAGTATTCTTCAGGGAATTACAGGGCCAGGAAACGGGTTCAATATGTTAAAAATCTCCTGGGCAAGCTGTCTATAGAAAAAGAAAGGTTGGAGATATATAATATTTCAGCCGGCGAAGCCCGGAAATTTTGTGAGGTCGCCAGAGAAGTTACTGAAACGGTCAGAAGTTTGGGCCCAATACCATTGAAGACCAAAGCAATATCTAACTCAAAGGAAGAGTGATTATTATGAAATCGGGTAGTAATTTAGAAAAAATTTTATCCAGCGGGCAGTTTGCTGTAACTGCTGAATGTGGTCCTCCAAAGGGTACTTCTGTAAAAGTGATTCAGAGAAAGGGAGAACTTCTTAAATTCCATTGCGATGCATTAAATGTAACTGATAATCAGACGGCAATTGTTCGTATGTCAAGTCTGAGCGGGTGTGTTCTTTTAAAACAAGTTAATGTAGAACCTGTAATGCAGATGGTCGTGCGGGATAGGAATCGTCTTGCTATTCAGAGCGATATCTTAGGGGCAGTTGCACTTGGGATTCGAAATGTATTGTGCCTTTCCGGTGATCATCAGAAGTTCGGCAACCACCCTACCGCCAAGGGCGTATATGACATTGATTCTATGCAGCTTATTCAGACCTTAAAGAAGATGCGCGATGAAAAAAAATTCTTATCCGGAGATGATATCTCAGGAGAGGTGCCACTTTTCCTTGGAGCAGCAGCCAACCCTTTTGCCGATCCTTTTGAATTTCGTGTTACCCGCCTGGCAAAAAAAATCAAGGCTGGTGCAGACTTTATTCAGACTCAGGCTATTTTTGATGTTCCGAAATTTATCAGATGGATGGAAATGGTCAGAGACCGAGGCTTGGATCAGAAAGTCCATATACTTGCTGGAGTAATCCCTGTGAAGTCTGTTGGTATGGCGCGTTATATGAGGAATAATGTATCTGGATTAAGCGTACCAAAGGAATTGGTTGATCGTATGGCGGATGCAAAAGATGCAAAAGAAGAAGGCGTTAAAATTTGTCTGGAAACCATTGAGCTGCTCAAAGAAATAGATGGAATTCATGGAGTTCATATTATGGCAGTAGCATGGGAAGATATTGTGCCAGAGATTGTGGAGAAGGCAGGACTTATGCCAAGACCGGTAATTTAGTGATCATTGGATATTGGATATTGAATATTGAATATTGAATATTGAAGGAATTCTGTCAATTTTATATGAATTAATGGAGCGACCCGCCCGCCTCGCCTGAAGGCGAAGCCGATGGCGGGCAGGAGCGATTCCACAAATCTTCAATATTCAATCGACCCGCCCGCCTCGCCTGAGCACAAGCGCTTGAATTTCGCATATCTGGTTACGGCGAGTGCGATGGCGGGCAGGCAATATTCAATTTTATGACCAATGACCATACAAAGGAGGTGTCAAATGGGATCAGGAGCCAAAATTATGGTGGTAGATGATGACCCGGATATGAGAGAAACCTTACAAATTATTCTTGAAGCTGCAGGTCATACAGTTGTGACCGCTGCTGATGGCGAGGAATGTTTGGCCAGATTAAAGACCGAATGCCCGGATTTACTTATACTTGACCTCCTTATGCCAAAGATGGACGGATTTGCCGTTTGCAAAGAACTCAAAGATCCGAGACGCGCCAAGTATGCGAAGATGCCTATCATCATTCTTACTTCTGTTCGAGAAGATGCCAGTCAACGTCGTTATGAACTGGAGACCGGAGTAAGACTTGATGTGGATGATTATGTGGAAAAACCTATCGAGAGCAAGGTATTGCAGGAGAGAGTTGCAAAAATATTGAACAAAATCGGAAAGGCATAAAAGAAGAATTAATTTAGAGAGAGCAGATGAAAAAAATACTTTTAGTTGATGATGATCTTGACTTTTGTGAGGCAACAAAGCTTATTCTGGAAAGCAAGGCTTTCAAGGTAAGCTTGGCCTATGACGGTAAGGAAGGGCTTAACATGGCAAGATCTGAACAGCCGGATCTAGTTATTTTAGACGTTATGATGCCCGAGATGAATGGTTACGATGTCTGTGTCGTCATGAAGGCAGATCCGGAATTAAACCGTATCCCCGTAATCCTTTTAACGGCTGTTAGCCAAGAGATGTTTAAGACATCATTTACCAAAGAAATGGGGCTTATGACAGAAGCCGACGATTATATCGCCAAGCCGGTTGAACCTGAGGAGCTGGTAGAGAGAATTGAAGTTTTGCTTAAACGAGAGGAGTAGAAAGCCATATGTTGACCAAGCCAAAAATGCTGGTGGTTGACAATGATGTAGCTATTTTGAATAAGTGCAGTCAGCTCTTGTTAGGTAAAGGTTTTGAGGTTCGTACAGCCCAAAGCAGTAAGGGAGCCTTACAGATTCTGGGAAAATACCGTAGAGAGGTTGATATATTGCTCCTTTCCCTGGAACTTCCCGGTCTGGGAGCTATGTCAATCATTGAGGTTCTCAAGAAGACTAAGAGCAGGATACTGGTCATGGCTATGTCTGCTGACTGCGGTGAAGAGGCGATAGAGGCAATTCATGCAGGAGCATATGACTGCATCCGGAAAACATTTACAATTGAGCGGTTCTGGACCAAGATGGACAGAGTGGTGGAGAGATTTACACTTGCCCGTCAGCTTGAGATATTAAAGAAGCAGAGGCTGTCGATTCTGAAGAAGGACAGCTATGATGAAGATACAGTGCGTGCTATAATGAATGCCATTCCGGAAGGTTTAATTGTTACCGATCATCATGAGCGTATTGTTTTTTATAATTCTAAGGCGGCTGATCTGTTTGGCCTGCAAGGTGATACTGCGCTTGGCCTTCCTATCGGGGAAACCTTAAAAAACGCAGATCTTGTATCATTTATAACGGAGTCTATGAATTTGAGCCGTTCCGGACATTCTTTCGGGCATCAGAAAGTCGGCTCGGTAGAGATTGGGGGCATGATGATGCGTGTCCTTACAAATTCAATAGAAGGTGATAATGGTAAAACTATCGGCTCTGTATCTATGCTTCATGATGTTTCTCAGAAAAAAACTATGGATCAATTGAAAGGCGATCTTGTTTCTATGGTTTCCCATGAGCTGAAGGCTCCCTTGAGTGCTTTACTGATGCAACTATCAGTGGTTTTAGATGGCCTTGCCGGCGATATTACCACAAAACAGAAAGAGCTTTTGGGCAAGGCTAAGCAAAGGACAAAACGAATGATCGCTCTTGTGAATGATCTTTTAGACTTACGCCGTATTGAAGAAGGTAAGGCTGTTGTAGAGATAGAGCCCTTAGATTTAGGAGAGATTTTGCATAGAAGCATCGACATAATGACTTTATCTTCTAAAGACAAGAACATTAACTTTGATGTAAAGATTGTTGAGAACCTCCCTCTATTAAGTGGCGACAGAACCGGAATAGAAGCTGTTTTTGTTAACCTCATCAGCAATGCTATTAAATACACGTCAACCGGTGGACAGGTGCAGGTTGAATTGAAAAAGGCCGGCAAGGATCTTCGTTTAAAGGTAGTTGATAATGGAATAGGTATTGAAAAAGGTGACTTGGACCATATTTTTGACAGGTTTTATCGCATTAAAACTGAACAGACAAAGAGCATAGGCGGATCAGGTCTTGGCCTTTATATTGTGAAACGTGTTGTGGATGCCCATCGAGGCACTATCAGTGTAGAGAGCGAAGTTGGGAAAGGCACTATGTTTATAGTTTCTCTTCCGCTGGAGAAATAGACTAATATTGCGATAGCATCTGCTGGTTAAGAGGTGAAAAAGGTTCTGTGTATAATTGCATAAGAAAGTAATTAATCGTAAAATGTATAATACAACTCATACAGAGCATAAAGATTTTCCACCTTGTCAGATAGCCTGCCCTATTCTGACCGATGCGCGGGAATACGTTCAGTTCATTGCTGAAAGAAGATTTGAAGAGGCATTTGCTTCAATAAGAAAACTAAATCCTTTGCCACGGGTTTGTGGCCGTATATGTGTACATCCCTGCGAAATAGCCTGCAAACGCGGGCAGATAGAAGAACCGATTTCTATAGCGTCTTTGAAACGCTTTGCCTCTGACGGCCCATGGGCAAACCATTATAAGGTGACCTTGCCCGAAAAATCAACAGGATACAAAGTCGCAGTAGTTGGCTCTGGACCTGCGGCTCTTTCAGCCGCTCATGATCTGGCTTTACTTGGCCACCATGTTACGATCTTTGAAAAACTTCCTCTACTTGGCGGTATGATGGCCGTTGGGATACCTCGGTACAGAATCCCCAGGGACATCCTTTCAGCAGACATAAAAGCCATTGAAGATCTTGGTGTTGAGATGAAGACCGGTGTTACCTTTGGACAAGATATAACAATTAAGAGTCTTAAAGATGATGGCTATCATGCAGTTTTTTTGGCAACAGGTCTGCACTTGAGCCGAAGGTTAAACGTCGAAGGGGAAGACCTTGCCGGTGTGCTGAAGGGTGTTGACTTCTTGCGACATGTGGCTCTTGGAGAGTCAGTGGCTGTAGGAAAACGGGTTATTGTCATTGGTGGGGGCAATGTTGCTATCGATGTAGCCAGGACAGCTTTACGGGTAGGGGCACAAGATGTTTCAATGGTTTGTCTTGAAAAACAAGAGGAGATGCCTGCATCGGTTTCTGAAATCGATGAAGCCCGTGAAGAGGGTATTGCCATTTTGAATTGCTATGGCCCGAAGAGATTTTTGGAAGAAAACGGGAAGCTCTCCGGTGTAGAGTTTAAGATTTGCACCTGCCTTTTTGATGAAAAAGGCGCCTTTTGTCCTCGCTATGATGAAACGCAACTCACGGAGATAGAGGCTGATACGGTGATCGTTGCAATCGGTCAGGCTGCCGACCTGTCTTTTATTAAAATGGATAATATTGCTGTGACAGAAAGGGGTGGTCTTAAAGCTGACCCCACAACTTTGCAGATGCCAATTTCAGGGGTTTTTGCCGGGGGTGATGCAGTGACCGGGCCTGCCACAGCCATCAAGGCCATTGCTGCCGGCAAAAAAGCCGCCATTTCCATAGATCTCTTTTTAAGGGGAGAATCGTTGCCAACGGCTAAGCAATCGGAAATGCCTGAGACACGAAGACTCCCTGAGCGTATAGTGGAAAAGGCCAAGTCCATGCCAAGGTGTAAGGCGCAAACCCTTTCAGCAGAAAGTAGACTTCCTAACTTTGATGAGGTGGCGACAGGTTTTACTGAAATTGAAGCCATCCAGGAAGCTCAACGTTGCCTTCACTGCAACCTGGGAGCACGTTTAAATCATGAGCTATGCATTGGGTGCGGTACTTGTGCAAAGGTTTGCCCCCTGGAAATTCCTTCTGTAGATGCGGACGGGAGAGCGGATATTGACATCTTTCAATGTCAGGCATGCGGAACCTGTGTCGCTGAATGTCCGGTGCAGGCTATCGATATAAACCTTTGTCCCAGAGGATACATTGTCTGTGAGGTTGAAAAGGGGCTCAGACAATCACAGATTGACGACTCTTTCACAGTGGGCCTGTTTTCTCAATACGGCAACTTCACCTCTAATCATTTAGATGCTCTTGGCAGGGACTTTCCACAGGTTGTCCCCGTAATGATATTTGGTATGGAAAGGGTCAGTATCTCTGATTTGCTGCGAACATTTCAACTCGGAGCTGACGGGATTTTGATGGCCGAAGCACCCGAAGAAAAGCCTCCATTTCCTGGGACCCGGTCATTGATAGAAAAACGGAGCGGAATAGCCAAAGAGATTCTTAAACTCCTGGGCTTAGGTGAAGAACGTTTGATCTTATACACAATGCCGAAGGAAGGGCTTTTTGAAGAGTCGTGGTTGGCCAGGACAATTGAGGGAATTAGGTCACTGGGACCAAATCCTCTTAGAAAAGGCGCAGGAACAGCATGAGTATTCAAGGGCTGATCAAAAAAACCAGGGTGTCTTTATGCCAGGATTGCGGGATATGTACTGGGAGTTGTCCCGTTTCAAGGGTGTTGCCTAGTTTTTCACCTCGACAGATGATAGGAAGACTTATCCTCAGTGCTGATTTGGACATGGAGGAAGAGTCTTTGAGAGAGGAGGATATTTGGTCATGCCTGACATGCGCCCGTTGTCTTGAAAGGTGCCCTTCCAAGGTGGAATATCTTGAATTTGTTAGAGCTGTGCGCGAAGAAGCGTTTAGGATTGGAAACAAAACCAGATATGCTCACGACGGGATTACTCAGACCCTTGTTCAAATGCAGACTGCAGGTATGCCACAGAGCAAGACCGCTTGGGCGCGGGAAGCCGGCAGGATTCAGGATGAGGGCGAGTACTTTCTGTTTGTAGGATGTCTTCCTTATCTTGATGTCGTTTTCAGGGAACTTGGTGTTTCTCCGCTTGGCTCTGCCGGCAGTATGTTAAAGATACTCAACAGACTTGGGATCGATCCTGTAGTCAGAAATGAGGAACGCTGTTGCGGCCACGACATGCTATGGAACGGCAATGTGGATTTATTTAAGGAGTTGGCAGCCTTCAACATAGAATTGATAAAGCGCTGTGGTTGTAAAAAAGTTATATTTGGTTGCCCTGAAGGATATCTTACTTTTAAGACTTATTATCCTCTTTATTTCGGAGAGTTAGACTTTGAGATCATTCATTTTTATGATTTTATTAGCGACAAAATCACAAACAATGCCTTTAATCTGTCACCTGTTGAGTCTACAGTGACGTATCATGACCCGTGCAGGCTGGGAAGAATGGCCGGCATTTACGAGGCTCCACGGAAAATCATTGCCAGCATACCAGGCATGAAACTGAAGGAAATGGAGCGCAACCGGGAAAGTTCTGTTTGCTGCGGGGTAAGTTGCTGGGCCAATTGTTCCAGTTATTCCAAGCAAATCCAAATGGACAGAATTAAGGAGGCAAAAGCTACAGGAGCAGATACATTGATCACTGCCTGTCCAAAGTGTAACATTCATTTTACGTGTGCTTTATCTTCCAGCGATATAGAAATGGAAGTTAAGGACTTAACTCATGTGATGGCTTCGGCCATGAATATTTAGGAGTGACATTAGGTGAGGTCATATGAGTAAAGACGTTCTGGTAATTGGCGGTGGTATCGCGGGGATACAAGCGTGCCTGGATTTGGCGGATCAGGGCATAACTGTTTATCTGCTGGAACGTCTTCCAAGTATTGGCGGGAAAATGGCACAACTGGACAAGACCTTTCCGACCAATGACTGCTCTATCTGTATTATGGGCCCGAAGCTTTTCGAGGTAGAGCGGCATCCCAATACCCACTTATTGACTTATTCAGAAGTTGAAGCAGTCGATGGAGAAGCTGGTAACTTCATGGTAAAGATTAAAAAGAAGGCTCGCTATATTGATGAAGACAAATGTACTGCCTGTGGTCTATGTGCCGAGAAGTGTCCAGTGATTGTTCCGGATCAATTCAATATGGGCTTGGGGACAAGGAGGGCAATCTACAAATACTTTCCTCAAGGTATCCCTTCCGTATATACTATTGATGATAGTGTCTGCCGCGTTTTTCAGGGCAAAAAATGTAAAATTTGTGCCAAGATTTGCGAAGCAGAGGCTATTGATTACGAACAGAAGGACATTGTTTTCGAGCTCAACGTGGGAGCCATTATCGTGGCAACAGGCTTCGAGGTGTTTGACCCGTCAGATATTAAATCTTATGGATACGGTACTATTGCCGATGTGATTACGGCCTTGGAATTTGAACGGCTCCTGAATGCGAGCGGACCCACAAGGGGACACCTGGAACGTCCATCCAGCCTGAATATCAAAGCTGAAATCAAACAAACGGAAAAGAAAATCAAGAAGGCCAAGGCACGGTTAAAGAGCCTGGAGAAGAAAAACCAGGGGTCCACTGACGAAGCTCGCAAAACTTTGGCAGCATTGGATGAAAGACTATCAGGTTTAAAAGCCAAGGAAGCGGCGTTGGGTGATGTCAAAGACATCGCGTTCGTCCAGTGCGTAGGCTCTCGTGATCTTAGATATAACGCTCATTGCTGTAGTTATGGTTGCATGCACTCGGTCAAGGAGGCTATTGTTTCCACGGAGCATGGTTCAGAAATCAGGTCTACTATATTCTTTACAGATATGAGAGCTTATGGAAAAGAATTTCATGAATATTTCCTGAGGGGGGGGGCGGAGTATGGCATCCAATTCGTTCGTGGCCGGGTCGCGGAGATAAACCAGGATGACCACGGCAGACCTGTTATATGGTGTGAAGATATGGATGCACGAAAAGTTAAAAAGCTTCCCTTTGATCTGATTGTGTTGGCAACGGCCTGTGTGCCGAGCAAAGGTATTGAAAAATTGGCTAACATCATGGGTTTTGATTCAGATCAAAGCGGTTTTGTTAAAACAGATCCGAATAAACCGACCACTACTTCTGCCAAAGGTATCTTTGTATGTGGTTGTGCTAATGGGCCGATGGATATACCTTCATCAGTGTCCATGGCAAGTGCGGCTGCTTCAATGGCCGCCCAGACCGTGAAGGGGCTGGGATAAAACTGCGCAATTTTAATTATGTGGAAAATAAAGTGAACACAGAACTTAGAATAGGGGTCTTTATTTGTCACTGCGGCATCAATATCGCCGGCGTTCTTGACATTAAAGGCTTATGTGAGTACGCCAAAGCTTTACCAAATGTGGTAACAGCACAGGCCAATCTGTTTACTTGTGCTGAAACAGGCACATCCGCAATAAAGAAAGCTGTCAAAGATAATAACTTGAACCGGGTTGTCGTGGCTGCCTGTACGCCCCGTACCCACGAGCCCCTGTTCAGGGCCTCATGCAAGGAGGCAGGTATTAATCCCTTTCTGTTTGAAATGGTCAATATTCGGGAGCATTGCTCCTGGGTGCACAGGCACAACAAGGATGCTGCCCAGGCTAAAGCCGGAGACCTTATTCGGATGGCGGTTGCCAAGGCTGCTTTTTTGGAACCGATTGAGACATTTAAATCAAAGGTCGAACCCCTTACTTTGGTTATTGGATCTGGGATTGCAGGCATGACGTCAGCGTTGGCATTAGCCGATCAAGGCTTTGAGGTTATTCTTATAGAAAAAGAGGAAAACATGGGCGGCCTGTTAAGGCATCTACACAAGATAGCCCCTGCTAACGTAGCTGCCTCTGAGTTGATCGAAGAAAAGATTGCGGCCATCAAGAAGAATAAACGCATTAAATATTTTACTTCCGCTATACTTGAAGAAGTTACGGGCTATGTGGGAAATTTCTCAGTAAGATTTTCATGTGGCAATGACTCCTATACCTGCAAAGTCGGAGTTATTATAGTGGCTACCGGTGGTATTCCCTTGAGGCCTGAGGGCCTGTTCAACTATGATGGGAAAAATGTAATCACCCAGTCTGAACTTGAGATAAAATTAAAAAAAAGAGACATTGAGGCCAAGAGTATCGTGATGATCCAATGCGCAGGTGCCCGCATTCCTGAGCGCAACTATTGTTCCCGCATCTGTTGCATGGTAGCTATCAAGAACTGCCTTTATTTAAAAGATATTATTAAAGACGCTAAGATTTTCGTTCTGTTTCGCGATATCCAGGCCTATGGAGTGGAAAACGAAGCACTTTTACTTAAGGCCAGAGAAGCGGGTGTCAGGTTTATCAGGTATAGGCCGGATACCCCACCTGTTGTTGAAAATGGCAAAGTGAAAATCTATCATCCTGCAATGGGCAAGGAAATTTTTTTGCCGGCAGACCTGGTGGTGCTTTCAACACCTATTGTGGCTCACGATGATGCTGAGAGTATTTCAAGAATACTGAAGGTCCCAATCAATGGAAATAAATTCTTTTTGGAAGCACATGCCAAGCTTAGTCCCCTGGATTTTGCTTTCAATGGCATCTATTTGTGCGGCAATGCCCGTTATCCGGCAACTGTCCGTGAGGCTACTTGTCAAGCATTAGGAGCCGCGTCACGGGCATGTATTACTCTATCGCATGATACCATTGAAAGGGTGGGTACGGTCGCTTCTGTTCAAGAAGAATTGTGTTCCACTTGTTTTACCTGTATCAAGGTCTGTCCATATAATGTTCCTTATATAAATGAACGGGGCAGGGCTGAAATAGAGCCTATGCAATGCCAGGGGTGTGGTATCTGCGTTGCCGAGTGTCCGGCTGAGGCCATCGAATTTAAATATATTAGCGACAAGCAGATCATGGCAGCATGTGAAGCATTGCTTGCATCATAGGGATCAGGAGCAGGGTTAATGGACAACTTTGAACCTCTTATCGCTGTGTTTAGTTGTCATTACTGCAGTTATGCGGCCGCTGATCTGGCTGGGTCATCAAGGATTCAGTATCCTCCAAACATCAGGATTATCAAGGTGCCATGTACGGGTAGAGTAAGCGTTAATCATATCCTCATGGCTTTAGAAGATGGTTCGGATGGTGTATATGTGGCTGGATGTTTGAAAGGGACGTGTCATTTTATCAGAGGCAATTATAAGGCCGAGAAAAGGGTTCAGTACGTGAAAGATTTGCTAAGCGAGATAAATATAGAACCTGAGCGGGTGCAGATGTATTTTATGTCAGCCGCCGAAGGAACCAAGTTTGCTAATGTGGCCTTAGAAATGACAGAAGCTATAAAGAAAATAGGCCATAGCCCTTTGAACAAGAGCAGATCCTAGAGAGGTGCATATGATAGTAGGCGAAAGAAAACCAATGGAAGAGCTCTTGGGAATGATTGAAGATTTTGAGAGGATCCTTGTTCTAGGATGCAAAGGCTGTGTAACAGTCTGTTGTGCCGGAGGACCTAAAGAGGTGAAAACATTATCAACCCTTATCCGCATGGACAGAAAACAGAAAGGGAGGAAAGTCATAACTATCGAAGCTTCAACAGAATTGCAGTGTGAACCGGAAAGCATTAGACCCATCTTGGAGAAGATGGCCAATCAATATGATGTTGTTCTATCTATGGCCTGCGGAGCTGGCGTCCAAACTGTAGCAAAATTATTTCCTGATAAGCTTGTACTACCCGCATTGAACACAAACTTTACAGGGATAGCGGAAGAACATGGTGTTTGGACAGAGGCATGTTTAGCCTGTGGAGACTGCGTTTTAGGGAGAACAGCAGGTATCTGTCCCGTGACTCTTTGTGCCAAGGGACTTCTGAACGGACCATGTGGTGGGGCTTCTGAGGGGAAATGCGAAGTCTCAAAAGATCAACCCTGTGCCTGGCAGGAGATCTACCATGCTCTCAAACGATTGAACAGGTTGCATTATCTGAAACAGAAGCCGCAGGTGAAGGACTGGCCAGTTCATCCAGGCAGAGTGGTAAGAGAAGATTTGCGGGAGGTTGAGACCACATAAGTTATGGCTACTGTTACTGTAAGGGTGCGACTATGAGTTTTAGAGAAAGCCTAGAATCAGGGAAATTTCTGGTGACTGCTGAAGTTGGACCCGGCAAGGGAACTGATGTAGAGCATTTATTGAAAGCTGCAGATATTATCAAAGATCGGGTGGATGCCATCAATGTCACGGATTTGCAGAGTTCGGTAATGCGCCTTGGCTCCATGGCTTTTTCTCATTTATTGACCGATATGGGTATCGATCCCATTTTCCAGATGACCGGAAGGGACCGGAATCGCCTGGCCCTTCAATCAGATCTCCTGAGTGCTTGGGTCCTTGGGATTAGAAATGTGCTTGCCTTAACAGGTGACCACCCGACTATGGGCGACCATCCTCATGCAAAACCGGTTTTTGATCTTGATTCTGTCTCGCTTCTGGAAATGATTGGCAAACTGAATTCCGGTTATGATATGGCAGGGAACGAATTGAAAGGGGCTCCCGAGTTTCTCCCTGGAGCGGTGGTTAACCCAGGAGCAGACAACGAAGCAGCTCTGGATTTGCAGATTATGAAGATGGAGAAAAAGATTGAGGCGGGTGCCAAGTTCTTTCAAACTCAGGCGGTTTATGATATAGATCTTTTTGAGAAGTTTATAAGGCGGGTAGAGGGGTTTAAAGTCCCGATTATAGGCGGAGTCATATTGCTGAAATCAGCAGGTATGGCAAGGTTCATGAACAAGAATGTGGCAGGAGTCTTTGTGCCTATTCCTTTGATAAAAGAAATGACAGATACAAAAGATAAAGTTAAAAAATCAGTTGAGATTGCAGCTCGTATAGTAAAAAGACTGAAAAATCTATGCCAGGGCGTACATATTATGGCACTTGGCTGGGAGAAAATGATTCCTGCTGTATTGGATCAAGCAGGTATATAAGGAGGAAAGAATAATGGCTTTTGAGGTACCAAAAGTATCTTACACTGGGAAGATAAGAGAAATTCCGCTGGGACGGGAAGGAAGCACAGTTACTGTTGGCGGTGAATCGTGTTATTCGTTTCATCTTTTTGAAGGTGAAATGCCTTATACTCCGAAGATAGCAATGGAGGTTTATGACAGTGAACCAGAGGACTGGTCCGATACAGCATTGGAACCGTTTGCTGATGTTATTAAGGATCCTGTTGCATGGGCTCGTAAGTGCATTGACACATATGGGGCGGAAATGATTGCATTGCAACTGGCCAGCACCGATCCCAATGATAAGGATATTTCAGCTGACGAGGCTGCTAAGATCACTAAAAAAGTCGCTGATGCAGTGGAAGTCCCACTGATTGTGTGGGGATGTGCAAATGTCGAAAAGGATACAGAGGTATTGAAGGCGGTTTGCGAAGTTTGCGAAGGTAAAAACCTGATTATAGGTCCTGTTGTGGAGGGCAACTATCGGGCGATTGGGGCAGCGGCAATAGCCTATAAGCATACTGTGGTTGCATCAACACCGATCGACATTAATCTTGCCAAACAGCTCAATATACTTTTAGGAAATTTAAATGTGCCGGATGAAAAGATTATTATTGATCCTTCTACCGGTGCTCTGGGATATGGACTTGAATATTGTTACAGTGTAATGGAACGAATTCGGATGGCAGCGCTGGTTCAGGAAGATGAAAGACTTCAGTTCCCGATTATTTCTAATCTCGCAAAAGAAGTTTGGAAAACGAAAGAAGTAAAAGTAACTGAAGCCGAAGCACCGTTATTGGGAGATCTGGGTAAAAGAGGGATATTAATGGAGGCCTTAACGGCTCAGTGTGTACTCCTTGCCGGAGCTAATATTCTGGTAATGAGACATCCTGAGGCGATTAGCTTGGTCAAACAATCAATTAAAGATTTAATGACTGGGAAATAGGAATTTCCTTTTTGCTATGAGCTAATGAGCTAACTTTATGAGAGGGATAAACAGTGTCTAAGATAATTTGTTCGGCAGCAATTCGAGGTGCCCGCAATATTGTGGGTATGGCAGAGGCAAAATATGAGGAAGCATTGAAAAAATGGGGGCCTGATCAAAAGATCGAATTCCCCAATACAACATATTATCTTCCAATTATCTATGGTATGCTTGGCATTCCTGTCAGCACTTTAGGGGATGTCAAACAAGTAATGGACAAATGCAATGAGCTGGTTCCTGCTGCAGTAAGTGATAATGTCTGGCTTCCATATCTGGCCCCGGCACTTGAAGCAGGGATGGCCACATTTTTTGCAGAAGAGATAATTGAGGCGATTAGATATCTTGAAGAACCGGATTTTTATACAAAGGGAGAGGACCCGCTCCCTGATAATATCTGGCTGGGTACTGCCGACGACATTATTCTGAGGAAACGTGGAGTTGAGTTTGTTGACGGTACAGCACCTGGTTTTGCTGCAATTCTTGGCGCTGCGCCGTCTAATGAGATAGCAGTAAAAATTGCATTAGAACTTCAGGAAAAAAATCTTTATGTATTCATGTGCGCTGACCACGAAGGCAAAACCATGTCGGAACAACTGATAGAGGCCGGTGTTCAGATCGGTTGGCCTACCCGGCTGGTATCTTTTGGGCCGAGCTATACAGCAGCAGTCTTTGCTATGGGGTTTGCGACACGTGCTGCAATGTCTTTCGGCGGAGTTCAACCAGGAGATTTTGCCAGAAATCTGCGTTATAATAAAGACAGAATCTTTGCTTTTGCAATGCCTTTGGGAACAGTAACGGATGAGTGGTATGCCAATGCTGCAGGTGCTATTAACTGGGGTTTCCCCACAATAGCAGATACGCCGATACCTGAGATTTTACCCACAGGTGTTTGTACATATGAGCATGTGGTCAGTAACGTCCCCCACGATAAGATTGTGGCCAGAGCTGTTGAAGTCAGGGGGTTAAAAGTCTCGGTTACCAAAATCGATATTCCCATGTCTTACGGTCCTGCATTTGAGGGAGAGCGTATCCGCAAGGATGATCTCTATTTTGAATGCGGCGGCGGAAGAACTCTCGGAGTCGAGCTGACCGTTTCAAAAGATATGTCAGAGGTAGAGGACGGAAAGGTTGAAATGGTCGGCCCTGACCTTGATCAGGTTAAAGAGGGTGATAAGCTTCCATTTGCAATGCTTATAGAGGTTGCCGGGCGCCAGATGCAGTCTGACTTTGAACCGATATTAGAACGCCAGATCCATCATCTTGTTAACTATGTCCAGGGTATAATGCATATCGGGCAGAGAAGCATTATGTGGATCAGGGTTGGAAAGGCTGCTGTTGAAAAAGGATTCTTGCTCAAACATCTTGGCAAGGTTATGCATGCAAAATACCACCAGGATTTTGGTAATATTGTTGATAAAGTCCAGGTTAAAATTTATACAGATGAAGAAAAGGTCAAAGAGGTTTTAGAACAGGCAAAGAGAGTATATAAACAGAGAGATGCAAGAGTTGAAGGTATGACCGATGAAACAGAGGAGACATACTATTCATGTACATTGTGTCAGTCTTTTGCTCCCAGCCATGTATGCGTAATTACCCCTGAACGTGCAGGGATGTGCGGCGCCTATAACTGGCTTGACTGTAAGGCTTCTTTTGAGATCAACCCTACGGGCCCAAACCAGCCAATTATAAAAGGCGAATGTACGGCACCTGTTCTTGGACAGTGGAAGGGAATCACTGATTTTGTTTACAAAGCGTCACGCCAGAAAGTAGAACAAGTATCTGCATACAGCCTGATGAATTCTCCAATGACTGCATGTGGCTGCTTTGAGTGTGTGGCTACAATCCTTCCCATGTGTAATGGCATTATGGTAGTTAACAGAGACTTTATGGGCATGACACCATGCGGAATGAAGTTTACAACTCTTGCCGGCATGGTAGGCGGTGGAAACCAGACTCCCGGTTTCCTTGGTGTAAGCAAGTATTATATTTGCAGCAAAAAGTTTCTTGTAGCTGAGGGAGGCTTGAAGCGTGTTGCATGGCTTCCAAAGATGCTGAAAGAGGAACTTGCCGAAAGAATGAAACCAATATGCGAGGAAATGGGTATTCCGAATTTTGCGGATATGATTGCTGATGAAACAGTTGGAACCACAGAAGAAGAAATTCTTCCTTTTCTCGAGGAGAAAGGGCATCCTGCTCTTACAATGGATCCGTTGATGTAGATTGGTCGAGTAGTCAAGTAGTCGAGTAGGTGATTGGATGATTGGATGATTGGTTGATTGGGGATTGGATGATTTGATAATTGGATGATTTGATAATTAGTTGATTGGGGATTGGATTGGGTGGATTTAACGAATCATCAAATCTACCAATTATCAAATCATCAAGGCATAAGGAGAAGAATGGTTATGGGACTTTCAGGTATAGAGATTTTTAAAAAGCTTCCGAAAACTAACTGCGGCAAGTGCGGGGTTCCCACCTGCTTGGCGTTTGCCATGAAGCTGGCAACCGGTCAGGCGGAACTCGATGCATGCCCGGATATCCCTGATGCTGTGAAAGAAGAGATCGGTGAAGCTTCGGCACCTCCAGTAAAAACTGTGGTTATAGGTACGGGTGACCGCGCAGTAAAGTTGGGCGGGGAAACTGTGTTATTCCGTCATGAGAAACGTTTTGAAAATCCTCCTGCATTTACGCTTCTCCTTTCTGATAAAATGGATGAAGCAGAGATTACAACCAGGCTCAAAAAGTTTAATTATACTGTCTATGAGCGAGTCGGTGTTGTGTTGAGGCCCGAGCTGGTTGCGATAAAAGCAGAATCCGGGGATGCTTCCAGGTTTGGGACATTAGTTGAGAAGGTTTGCAACGAAACCGATGCGGGTCTGGTATTAATGAACGAAGATACAGAGGCGCTTTCTCAGGTGGCCAGAAGCTGTTCAAACAGAAAGCCATTACTTTATGCTGCCAATAAGAATAATTTTGAGACAATGGGCAATTTTGCAAAAGAGCTTTCTTGTCCATTAGCCGTTAAAGCCGGCAACCTTGAAGAATTGTTTGAGGTCTCTGAAAAATTAATAGCAATGGGTCTAAAGGATTTGGTATTAGATTCAGGGGCAAGGTCTGCCAAGCAGGCGTTTGAGGATCAGATTATTATAAGAAGATCCGCTTTGTTAAAGAAATCTAAACCTTTTGGATTCCCAACAATTGTATTTCCCTGCGAAATGGCAGACAACTTGATGAAGGAAACTATGATCGCCTGTCAGATGACAGCAAAATATGGCGGTGTTATTGTAATGTCGGAAATAGAGGGGCACAGCATATTTCCGCTTTTGCTTGCAAGCATGAATATTTTTACAGATCCTCAACGTCCTATGGCCGTTGAACAGAAGATCTATGAAATTGGTGCTACAAATGAAAGCTCACCGGTTCTTATTACCGGAAATTTCTCTCTCACCTATTTTATTGTTTCCGGTGAGATAGACTCCAGCCGGGTACCGTCCTATCTGTTGATAAAAGACACGGAAGGGCTTTCAGTCTTGACTGCCTGGGCGGCAGGTAAATTTGCAGCCGATACTGTTGCGACCTTTGTTAAAAAATCCGGTATAGAGGAAAAAGTTAAACATCGCAAACTGGTTATTCCTGGTTATCTTGCAACCATAAGCGGCGAACTGGAAGAAGAACTGCCTGATTGGGAAATACTCATAGGGCCAAGAGAAGCAAGTCATTTGCCGGCGTATTTGAAACAATTGAAGATTTAAGATTGAAGACCAAGGAAATTGAAGATTGTATATTGAAAATTGAATATTGAAGGAATTCTGTCAATTTTATGACCAATAACCAATAACTAATACCCAATAACCGGAGGTTTCTTATGGTTATCTGTGTTGCAGAAAATATTAATATAATGTCGAAAACAATCGGGCCGGCAATGAAGGAGAAAAACCCCAAGCCCATTCAGGATCTGGCTCGTACATTAACAGAAAATGGTGCAGATTATCTTGACTTGAATATAGGTCCAGCCCGCAAGGGCGGTGATGAAATGATGGAGTGGCTGGTAAAAACGGTTCAAGAGGTTAGTGATCTTCCTCTTTCTCTTGATACGACAAATTTAGTTGCTATGGAAGCCGGATTAAAGGCAAATACAAAAGCAAAGCCATTGATGAATTCCGTTTCATTACAGCCTGAAAGGTTGGAAAAAGGTATTCCAATGGTTACTCAATATAAAGCGGACGTTATAGGACTTCTCTGGGGCAAGGAAGGAATGCCAAGGGATGCAAATGAACGAGCTGCTATGGCCGTTGATTTTATCTATCAGGCAAATGAGGCAGGGATTCCCACATCAGACATATGGATCGATCCTATTGCTACCCCAATATATGTTGATGTAAACCAGGTTCTATCTGGACTGGAATTCATGAGTATGTTAGGGGAAATTGCACCTGAAGCCAAATCCATTGTAGGTCTTTCCAATGTTTCCAATGGTGCGCCCGAGGATCTTCGTCCCTACCTGAACCGTACATATATGATAATGCTTATGAAATACGGCATTCATTCAGCAATAGTTGATGGGTTTGATAAAGAGCTTTTGAGTATTGCAAAAGGAGAGAGACAGGAGCATGTAAAATTAGTCCATGATATTATGGATGGAAACGAACCCGACCCTGCTTCCTTAGGTCAAAGGGAACTTGAACATTATAAAACAACGCGAGTTCTCATGGGCAAGGTTCTTTATTCACATTCATGGCTTACTGCTTAGGAATTGAAGATTGAAGATTGACGATTGAATATTGAATGTAAGGATACAAATTAATCGACAATCTTCGATATTTGGCATCTTTCATTTGTCAGTTTACATTTAACAGTAGGCAGAGACTATGAACGAAAAGTAAGTAACTTTGCCTTATTAATTAGCACGCCGAAGGCGTACCACCAATTTTCAATTTTCAATAGTCAATTTTCAATTATAAAAATGGCTGAGCTTGAAATAACGATTGACGGTCAAACGTTATGGGTTGATCCCGGCGCAACAATTTTAGAAGCTGCAAATGCGGCAGGGGTCATTATCCCAACGCTATGCTATGTGCCGACAAAAACGGTCGAACACCCTTGCGGTATATGTGTAGTTGAAGTCGATGGTAGAGAGGATTTATTGCCGGCCTGTTCCACTCCTGTGGAAGACGGCATGGAGGTCGCTACTCAAAGTGACCGCGTTATAGAGTCTATCCAGCGCATTCTATCCAGCATGCTGTCAAGACATTATGGCGATTGCATTGCGCCATGTTCCCAGACCTGTCCTGCCCACATTAATATTCAGGGATACCTCAGCCTGATTGCACGGGGTGAGTTTATTGAAGCCCTGAAACTTATCAAAGAGAAGAACCCCCTTCCACTTTCTATTGGTAGAGTATGCCCACATTTTTGTGAATCAAGATGTCGCCGCATTCTTATTGAAGAATTCATAGGTATAAATCATTTAAAACGTTTTGTGGCGGATTATGCTATTCAACATAAGGATACTGATGTCATCCCCCCTGCTCCTTCCTCCGAGCATAGAATCGCTGTGATAGGAGGAGGGCCCGCCGGGCTTTCGGCTGCTTATTATCTTTCACAAATGGGTCATTGTGTAACAATATTCGAGACCATGCCGCGACTTGGAGGCATGCTTCGTTATGGCATACCTGAATTTCGTCTTCCAAAAAAGATAGTCGACCAGGAAATAGAGAATATACTCAGAGCAGGGGTGAATACCCGGATGGGGCAGAGGCTGGGAGTTGATTTTACTATTAAAAGCCTTAAAGAAGAAGGTTTTGAGGCTATTTTCCTGGGTATAGGTGCATGGAAAAAACAGCAATCAGGCATTGAAGGAGAGGATCTGGGTGAAGTGCTTTCAGGCTCTGGTTTTCTTCTGAAGGTAAGCCTTGGGCAAGCCCCTGTAATAGGTAGAAGAGTCGCAGTTATAGGTGGTGGTCATACGGCGGTTGATGCAGCCAGGACCTGCGTGAGGATGGACGTAGATGAAGTTGTTATTATATATCAGCGCTCAATGATGGAGATGCCTGCAATTCACCGAGAAGTTAAGGAAGCTGAAAAAGAGGGTGTAAAGTTTATTTTTATGACGGGTGTTTCAAAGATTAGCAGGTGGAAAGACAATCTTAAACTTGAAACAGTCAGGATGAAGTTGAGTGAGCCCGATGATAAAGGGAGCCGTTTTCCTATTCCTCATTTAGGATCAGAAAAAATTCTTGAAGTAGATAATGTAATTACGGCACCCGGACTGGTTCCTGACCTTTCATGGATGGAAATACCGGAAGAAAGTGTAAAACCTCATGTTCTTCCCGGCGGTACCATTATTGCCAGCCCCCAATCATTTCAGACTTCAGAAAAAGGGGTTTTTGCAGGTGGGGACGTTGTCCGTGGTTCCAGAACAGTTATTCAGGCTGTTACCGGCGGCAGAAAGGCAGCTAAAGCCATTAATGCTTATCTTACCGACACGCCGTTGCCCTCTCTTAAACGCCAGATTAATTTTACTAAGGGTAAAAAGTTTGAAGATATTGATTTGCATAATTTCGAGAACATTACCCTTTGTTTAGGCGAAAAGATGCCGGTCAGGTCACCGGAAAGGCGTACACGGGATTTTGACGAAATAGAACTGGGATTCACCGAGGAAACAGCTTTTCGTGAGTCTAAAAGGTGTTTGCAGTGCGGATGCTTAGCTCTTAATAAATGTGAATTGCGCAGCCTGTCTATCGATTACGGAGTTAGATTCCCAATTTCAAAAATGCTCAAACGCCGTCAGTATGAGATAGACAGCAGCCATCCCTTTATTATTGTTGATCCAAACAAATGTATATTTTGTCAGCGCTGCATGAATAGCTGTGAATATGGAGCCTTGGAGTTAGAAGGAAAAGAGTTTGAAGAGGATGGGTTCCCCAATCTTGTTTCTATTAGAATTAATGACAAATGTGTTTCCTGCGGCGCCTGTGTTGACAACTGTCCAACCGGCGCTCTTGTGAAAGAAAATGTTACCCTGCCTGTTGCTGCAAACGAAATTAAGAAGATTAAAACGGTTTGTCCATTCTGCGGTTGTGGATGTTCTATCATTTTGAATATTAAAGGGCAGTCGATTATCGAAGTTACCACAGATCCTCTCAATGCACCCAATTTCGGGAATGTATGCGTCAAGGGCAGATTTGGAAGCGAGTTTGTCCGTCACCCTGACCGGCTTAAGACTCCACTTGTTAGAAAAGGGGGGTATTTTTGGGAGGTGAGCTGGGAAAAAGCGATTTCGCTTATTGCCCGGAAATTTTTGGAGATAAAGGCCAAATTCGGCCCCGATAGTCTGGCTGGTTTGAGTTCGGCAAAGTGTACGAATGAAGAGAATTTTCTCATGCAGAAGTTTATGCGAGCGGTTGTCGGCACTAACAATATTGATCACTGCGCTCGGCTCTGCCATGCTTCAACAGTCGCCGGCCTGGCTATATCTTTTGGCAGCGGGGCCATGACCAACTCGATTTCTGATTTTAGAAAAGCAGATGTAATTCTTTTGACCGGCAGCAATCCTACTGAGAACCATCCCGTTATAGCTCTTAATATGAAAAAGGCCATAATTGAAAACAAGACAAAGCTTATAGTTGTCGATCCCCGTGAAATCGAGATGGTGAAATATGCTGAAATCTGGCTTCGCCCAAAACCGGGAACAGATGTGGTCTGGTTAAATGGACTGATATATGTCATTATTGAGGAAAATCTGTATGATGTCTCTTATGTGGAAGAACGAACAGAGAATTTTAAGGCCCTTAAAGAGACTGTGATGAAATACAATCCTGAATTTGTTGAAAAACTCACCGGTATACCATCAGAGGATCTTAAAAAAGCAGCACGTATTTATGCTAAAGCCGGCAAGGGTTCTATTGCATATGCCATGGGAATAACTCAGCATGCATTTGGAACAAACAATGTTAAGTCAATAGCAAATTTAGCTATGTTATGCGGCAATGTCGGGATCGAAGGAGGAGGGGTTAATCCTTTGCGCGGCCAGAATAATGTACAGGGAGCCTGCGATATGGGCGCCCTTCCCAATGTTTTTCCCGGTTACCAAAGCGTTTCTGAACGGAAGAATGTTAGAAAATTTGAAAAGGCCTGGGGCATTGAGCTTTCTCCAAAACCCGGTCTTGCTGTAACGGATATGTGGCCTGCCGTTCTTAAGGAAGAACTAAAAGGTATGTACATCATGGGTGAAAATCCTGTTGTAAGTGATCCTAATCTGAAACATGTTGAAGCAGCCCTTAAAAAACTGGATTTTTTAGTTGTTCAGGATATTTTCATGACAGAGACAGCTAAACTTGCCAATGTAATACTTCCTGCCGCCAGTTTTGCAGAAAAGGACGGCACATTTACCAATACGGAAAGGCGTATCCAGCGCGTGAGAAAGGGAATAGATCCTATCGGCGATTCAAGGCCCGACTGGGAGATTATCTGCAATTTGTCTGAGAAGATGGGGACTCCGATGAATTATAATCACCCTGAAGAGATTATGGAGGAGATCGCCAACCTGGTGCCGAGTTATGGAGGAATTCACTACGAACGCCTCAAAAATCATGGACTTCAATGGCCATGCCCAAGCTGGGAGCATCCTGGTACGCCATATCTTCATAATACTGAATTTACCCGCGGGAAAGGCCTGTTTCAGGCAGTTGAATTTATCCTTCCAAATGAACTCCCAAATAAAGAATATCCCTTTCTTCTTTCAACCGGAAGAGAACTCTATCACTACAACAGCGGAACTATGACCCGTAAGGTTAAGGGGCTCCATGCCATTTCGCCTGAAGTTATTGCAGAAATCCATCCTTCGGACGCTGAGAAAACGGAAATAGAAAACGGAAATATGGTTAAGATTGTATCCCGCCGCGGAGAAATTAAAGTCCGTGTCCGTATTACCAGAAGAAGCCCGGAAGGGACTGTTTTTATTCCATTCCATTTCGGGGAAATGCCGGTTAATCTCCTGACCAACGATGCCCTTGATCCTGTAGCCCGGATACCGGAATTCAAAGTCTGCGCAGTTAGTATCGAGCGGGTTTAACCCGCATTCCACAAGCTGATTTCACCCATCTCAGATGTTTCTATTTACAATATTCATATTTCCCCAAAAGGAAAAACTTGCAGTACGAGGCACGACAC
>VMSQ01000248.1 GCA_013792055.1 Desulfobacteraceae bacterium | reverse complement strand
CCTGCTTATTACGGCTTATTATAGATGTTTGTCCATAAACTTAAATATAAAAAAGACTATCACGATAAAGGTAAATTGTAAAGAAAATATCTATAGATAGAATGGATTGCGTTTTATATAGAAATGCCGTATTGCAAAAATATGATTAAGGCCCCCAGGGATTCATTCAGATTCATAATCGGTTCTCAGTATTTTTTATATTTTGGCATTATGGGCATTTTTTTGCCCTATTTTAATTTATACTGTTACCATCTTGATTTTACCGGTGTTCAAATAGGGCTTCTGTCTGCCCTTAGAACGGTGACGATAGTTTTGTTTCCATTATTTTGGGGGGCTCTGGCGGACCGTTTTCAAATCAGGAGACCGATATATATTTTATGCAATTTCGTAAGCGCAGGAATATGGACATGTTATCTTTATACCACTGATTTCTGGTTAATGCTCGTTATTACACTGTTTTATGGAATTTTTTACGCCCCGATTATATCTTTTCTTGAAGCCTTTACAATGGATGTTCTGGGCGAAGAAAAGAAAAGTTACGGGAGGCTGAGGGCATGGGGATCAATTGCCTTTATCGTTATTGTAGTAGTCATCGGCAGGATAATTGATCTTTTTTCAATCGAGATTATCATTGCTGTAATTCTTGCCGGCTCCCTGCTTCAGGCGCTCATTTCTGTCAAAATACCTGATATTATTATCCCCAAAAAGCAGTCTTTTGCTCCTAAGGCACAAGTTTTATTAAAGAGGCGTTTAACCGTCTTCCTGTTTTGCGCTTTTTTAATGCTTGTAAGCCATGGAACCTACTATGGTTTTTTTTCCATCCATTTGGACAGCCTTGGTTATGGGAATACATTTATAGGAATTGCCTGGGCTCTGGCGTCGATTGCCGAGATACTTGTAATGATAAACTCAAACAAAATATTCAAGCGTTTTTCTCTGGAAAATGTCCTGGCATTTTCATTTGTAATAGCAACATTAAGATGGTTAATACTTTTCTTTGTAAAATCTCCGGCTTTAATCCTGATATCACAGGTTTTTCATGCCGTTACTTACGGAGCATTTCATATAGCAAGTATATTGTATATTGATTTGTTAACTCCTGATGAAGCCAAGACTCTGGGACAGGCAGCAAACAATGCTGTAACTTACGGCCTTGGGATGACAGTGGGATTTCTCGTTAACGGCTATTTATATGAAAGTGTGGGTTCATTTAATTTGTTTATAATAAGCAGTCTTATTGCGCTGTCCGGAGGTGTGATTTTTAAATTAAGTTCAAAGTGACGGCTTCGTAAATCCCGCTTTAGCGGGCCCTTTATTATTCTGTTCAGTTTGATCAAAAATCCAACGCCGCTGCTATTCATGCAACATATTCACGTAACAAATTGAAACATTTTGATATTTGTGATATATAAATGCAACCTCTAAGAACATTATTGAATTCTTGAATTGCCAAGGTGGCAAGATATCAAAAGGTTTGACACGCTGGATTTTCGTGACATAATCTCAATATATCTGCAACTTCGATGAAACTGTTCTAAGAGCATGCCACTACATTTTATGGTTGATAAAAATCAGGCTGTTTTTTGTTCCATATGGGAATGTTTAATAAACGTCTTTTAATATTAATGTTAGATTCCTGATGAAAGAGTAATTGAAATAGAATGGCAAAATGTCAGCATACAATAAATGGTTTGCCTGATTACAAATGTGAAAAGAAAGCTCTTAGGTCTGAGAAATATTGCATTTTTCATATGTTTAAGGCTGATAAAAGAAATAGACTAATAAAAAAATTCCGCTATGAACTTAGGGAGTTACACAAAAAAAAGACGGGAATTGGGTTGGGTTTGTTTTCCCAGAAGAATTTTTTTTAACCGAGTTTAAAATTGATTATCACATTGACCTTTCGCACTCTACATTTGGTACGATTAATATTTCTAATATTGGTTTTAGTGAACAGATCAATTTAAGTAGTTGCCAGTTTTTAAAAGCGATTAATGTAAGCCAGATTAATTTTAATTCAAATTTTCTATGTAATAACAGCACTTTTAAGGGTGCTACAAAAATATTTTCAACTTTTAAAGGCATGGCAAACTTTAGCCAGAGTGATTTCCATGGCCGTACTTCTTTCGGTGGGAGTTTTGATGATAAAGCCTCTTTTAACAGTTGCATTTTCCGTGATTCGATTACATTCAGAGGTGGTCTGGATATTACATTCAATACTGGTAGCACTGAAGAAAGAAGACTTTTTAATAAAAAAGTTGAGATGCAGGATGTTAATTTTCTACGTCCTGATAGAGTCAAATTCGTAGGAACTGATATGTCATGGTTGCTTTTGGTCGGAACTGATTTAAAAGGAGTTCATTTATACGATACTAAATGGTTTCAGCAAAAATTAAAACGAAACGGTTTATATGATGAAGTCTTCGCTCTCAAGCAATCAGATAATTATAGAAATTATATTATACCACAAATAGAATCCGGCTACAGAAATGTTAGGGTGGCTTTAGAGGAAAACAAAGATTATTCTTTCGCCTCAGATTTCTATATTGGCGAAATAGAGATACGAAGAAAAAGAAAACATATCATAAAAAAACATTTTCTTAGCATTGAAGCCTTTTACAATGCTTTAAGTCTATATGGAACAAGCCCTATTCAAGCAGCAAGAATGTTCTTATGGTTTTTCTTGTTGCATTTTCTCATCTCTTTTTTTCTATACCAAGCATCTTCGAATCATCCCATGTTTGATTTTTACAGTTTTGAATCCTTAAAAACAGTTTTTAATGAAGTTTCACCATATGGTATTAATTCACTGAAAATACTCACCTTACAACGCTTTGGAAACTTTATTGAAAATGGCCTGCTCCAATCACTAATAGACACTATTTTTCGTATTATTGGCCCTATACAGATAGCCCTATTGGTAATGGCTTTGCGCAATAAAATTAAGAGGAATTGAATCTAACTTCTAATATGGACGCTGAGCCGGAAAACTTGGGCCTTTTATATTTCTCGGCAAATTATTATTTAAATCTCTTTTGCGAAAGCTCGCTTGTTTTCCGGCCAAGTCATGCGGGTCGTTAGATGAAGGGGAGGAATATATGAGAACGCTTTCAAGCCTCTTAGCCGTAGCATGTTTGCTATTTACTCCAGTTGTTGCAAACGCAGCGAAGGGGGTCGTCGTTCTTTACAAGTCTGGATGTAGCTATTACATCGTGGAAACGAACCTGGGATATGCCATCCTTGAGTGGTATGGCGGCAATGATCCGAGCGAAGGTGATGTCTTGGTCGGAGACTATGAAACCTACGGTATGAAGGACATTTACAATCTAACAGCTGACGCTGAAACAAAGGTGTGGGTAGAGGACTTTTGGCTATCAAAAAGCAGAGCAATCGAAAAGTACTATGACAAGTGTAATTGACATCATCTAATCGGGTAAGGGGGAGTTTCTCTCTCCCCCTCCCCACAACACCACGGCATGCGGGTCCGCACCGGGCGTTTCACAAAGCTTATCGGGCCGTAGCCGGAT
>VMSQ01000203.1 GCA_013792055.1 Desulfobacteraceae bacterium | reverse complement strand
TTCTTCTAATAAAACAGAAGGGTCAATTACCATCCCATTGCCAATGATACAGGTTTTATTCTGTAAAATGCCTGAGGGCACCAGATGGCTGATGAACTGTTCACCTTTAACAACCATCGTGTGGCCGGCATTGTTCCCTCCCTGAAAACGCACAACCATATCAGCAAATTCCGCCAGCAGATCAACGATTTTACCCTTGCCTTCATCACCCCATTGAGTTCCGACAATTACAATATTTGACACTGTTCAGCTCCTTTAATTTTATAGTATAGGAATTTTTTTACCGCCCGCTTCGCTCAAGGCGCAAAGGTCGCAAAGGAAAAATATTATTTCTGCGCTTCGCGGCTCTGCGGTGAATATAGCCACTTTAAATATGCATGGCCATCAGCAAGTGTTAAATTATATTATTTTAAATCATCGTTGAATTACGTTTTGAGCGAAAAAAATTCTGAATTAATCTTCTGCACTCATGTTCACATATTCCGCCAATTACTTCCGGTTGATGATTAAGTCTGGGATCATTTGTAAAATTATAAATAGATCCTGCTGCTCCCCATCTTGGGTCATTTGTTCCGAAAACTATTCTTGATACTCTGGCATGTATAATTGCTCCCATACACATAATGCATGGCTCGACAGTAACATACAACGTCGTATTTAACAACCTGTAATTAAGAAGCTTCTTCGCTGCCATACGCAATGCAAGTATTTCAGCATGAGCCGTGGGATCAGAAAGGTTTATTGTGCTGTTATGCGCAAGAGAGAGTATTTTGCCTGATTCAGCAACTAAAGCTGCGCCAACCGGGACTTCATCATTTTGCCCGGCTTTTATAGCCTCATTTATGGCAAGTTGCATTAATTTTAAATGATTATCGTGCATAATTAATCGGGTTTAAACCACTACCTCTAAAGGGAGCGTTTTTCAAGGCTTTCGTAAAGTTATCATTGACATAAATAAAAGTATATCTTAAAAACCTATCAAATTTCAATTTAATTTGCGCCCGTAGCTCAGCCCGGATAGAGCGCCGGACTACGAATCCGTAGGTCGCAGGTTCGAATCCTGCCGGGCGCACCAATGAATTCTGCTATATCTTTTATATCCGACTAATTGCCTTTAAATATTAATTGATCATATATATTTCTAACTTAAATAAGACAAACTCGTAAAAAAGTCGCTTATACTTGTCATTTCGAGCGAAACGAGAAATCTTTAGCCTCTAACGCATTGAAAATATAAGATTTCTTCCGGAGCCTGCCCTGAGCGTAAATACTAAGATTCCTCGCTTCGCTCGGAATGACAGAAGTGAAGGGGTCGAAATGACATACCGCCTGAATCCGACTTTTTATGAGTTCATCAAATAATATGCAACACAATTTGGATTTGGGATAACTTGCAATGCGCTATTTACATTCATAAATAATATATGGTATTTTATTTCTTCAGTGATTGATATTAATAAAAGATAGTATCTATGGCTGATATTAAATTAAAACAAAGAGTTAAAATTATAAATTAAAGTATACGTTTAATAAATTTGGGGCGGAAATCAGGTGAGCAGAGAGGAATAAGAATGCAGTCAAAAAAAAATAAAAAATTAACAAAAGAGATATCAAAACTCCAGAATTCCATTCGCTATCATCATAAATATTCAGTTGGGAAATTATGGGAAAATGCATCTCAGAATGATCTTTTAAATGCGGTCTCTCTTGCGGTAAGGGAAAGAATGATCGATGGGATGCTGGAAACAGAGAAACGCTATCATAAGGATAGCGTTAAGAGATTGTATTATTTTTCTATGGAATATCTAATGGGTCGCTCTTTAGGTAACAACCTATATAATCTAAAGATGTTTGATACTTGTAAAGAAGCTTTAATGGGAATGGGTATTGATTTAGAAGAGTTGTTAGAAGTTGAATGTGATGCAGCATTAGGGAATGGGGGACTTGGTCGCCTTGCCGCCTGTTTTCTTGATTCATTGGCAACCTTGGATATGCCTGGTTTTGGTTATGGAATAAATTATGAGTTTGGTCTTTTTAAACAGCAAATTAATAATGGATATCAAAAAGAGAAACCTGATAAATGGTTTGGCGAAGAATCACCCTGGCTGATAGATAGCCCAGAAGACTCCTGTATTATTCCAATTTACGGCAAGATCGAGCATGCTAAAGACAGAAAAGGTGATTACAATCCAATGTGGATGGATTGGAAGCTAATGGTTGGTGTTCCTCATGATATGCCGATTGTGGGTTATGGAGGCCGTACTGTTAATTATTTAAGGCTATTTTCAGCACGGTCTTCAGATGAGTTTGATATGCAGATATTTAATGAAGGTGACTATCTTAAAGCAGTTGAAGAGAAAGTTTCGTCAGAAACAATTTCAAAGGTACTTTATCCAGCAGATACCGTAAAGCCTGGAAAGGAACTCAGGCTTGTTCAGGAATATTTTTTAGTTGCGTGTTCAATTAGAGATATAATCAGGCGATATTTAAAAAATCATGATTCATTTGATAACTTTTCTAAAAAGGTTTCCATTCAGTTGAATGATACCCATCCTGCTATAACTGTAGCTGAATTAATGAGAGTACTAATAGACGAAAAAGATTTATCTTGGGAAAAGGCATGGGCTATTACTCAAGCGACGATAGGTTGTACTAACCATACTTTGATGCCTGAAGCATTGGAGAAATGGTCTGTCAGCCTCTTGGGATATGTGTTACCCCGGCATTTGCAGATAATTTACGAAATTAACCGCCGCTTTCTTCATGGTGTGGCGGTCAGATTCCCAAATGATCCTGATCGCCTGCGCAGAATGTCTATAATTGAAGAATGTAATTCTAATCAGGTTCGCATGGCCTATCTTTCAATTATTGGGAGCCATTCAGTTAACGGGGTTTCTACTCTTCATTCAGAGCTTTTGAAGACTTCTCTTGTTCCTGATTTTTATGAATATTGGCCTGAACGATTTAATAATAAAACAAATGGAGTTTCTCCAAGAAGATGGCTTAACAATTCTAACCGCTTATTGTCTGAACTTTTAAAAAAAACAATCGGCGAGAGTTGGATTACTAATCTATACAAACTTAAAGAACTTGAGAATTTTGCTGAAGATGCTTTATTTCAGGAGGAATTTCTTGCCATTAAAAAGAAGAACAAAGAACGTCTTGCAAATTTGATCTTTGATACATGTAAAGTTAAAATTGATACTGATTCAATTTTTGATATACAGGCCAAACGCATACATGAATATAAAAGGCAACTTTTAAATGTGATGTGTATAATCTATCAGTATTTGAGATTTGTTGAAGATAAAAAGATGCTTACCGTTCCCAGAACTTATATATTTGCCGGTAAGGCTGCACCGGAATATTTTATGGCAAAACTTATAATTAAACTTATCAACAGTGTTGGTGCGGTTATTAACAATGACAAAAGAATTAGTGATCATATGAAAGTCGTATTTATTCCAGATTACCGTGTATCTTTAGCAGAAAAAATCATTCCCGGTGCTGATTTGAGTGAACAAATATCCACTGCCGGCATGGAGGCCTCCGGCACTGGAAACATGAAATTTGCCATGAACGGCGCTCTAACAATAGGCACTTTGGACGGCGCTAATATTGAGATTATGGAAGAGGTTGGAACTGAGAATATTTATATATTTGGTTTGAAAGTTGAAGATATATTTCAGATGAAAGGCTCTTACAATCCCTTTGATCTATACAATAAAAATCCCACAGTAAAACGAGTTATGGACGCCATAAATTCCAATATGTTCTGTAAAAATGAACCAGGACTTTTCAAACCTATATATGAAAAGATACTTTATGAAGGTGATCTTTATTTTCATCTCGCCGACCTGCAATCATATATAAACACACAGGAGAAGGTCTCCATAGATTATCTTAGTAGTTCAGTATGGGTAAAAAAGGCTATTTTGAATGTTGCTCGAACAGGTAAATTTTCGAGTGACCGTACTGTTTCTGAGTATGCACGTGATATCTGGGGGATCACGTCAATATATTAACTGCTCAGGTTCACAGTTCCAGCGTTCAGGGGTTCACCGAAACCAGCCTGCCATCCGTCGGGCAGGTCTGAACTGTCTTGTGAGCAAGGTTATCGAAAGAAAGATAAGCCTGAACGGTGAACCTTTGAACCTGTGAACGCTTGCAAATCGAGAAATAATTATGCCTGAAACACACGATAAATACATAAAAGCTCTTATGGATATAAGCAGAGCCATTACTTCCGACTTGTATTTGGAAGATATCCTTAAGCTTATTTTGATGGTTACGGCAAGGGTGACCGGAGTTGAAATTTGTTCATTATGGCTTATAGATGAAAGCGTCAGTCCGATAAAGATTCGTCTTAAAGCTTCTCAAACCATTGACCCTGAATATATGAAAGACAGGTCATTAAATATGAATGAAGGTGTTGTTGGCTTTGTAGCTACTAATAAGACTCCGCTGATTGTTGAGAACGTCCTTGATGAACCTCGGTTCAAGGAAAAGGAAATGGCCAAAAAACTCGGGCTGGTATCAATGGTTAGCGTTCCTTTGCGAGTCAAGGATGAAAAGGTGATAGGTGTATTAAACTGTTTTACAGCAAGCTATCACAAGTTTTCAGAAACAGAAGTTAACCTGATTATTACTGTGGCAAATCAGGCTGCCGTAGCAATACTAAATACTGAACTTATGGTTAAAACTAAGGTGGTTCAAGAGGAGCTTGAAACGCGTAAGCTGGTAGAACGCGCAAAGGATGTCCTCATGAATCGTCGGAATAAAACCGGAGAGGAGGCATATCGCTGGATTAGAAAACGTAGTATGGATACTCGAAAATCAATGCGTTGTGTTGCCGAAGCAATAATTCTTTCCGAGGAGCTTGAATAAGTTTTACACCAGTTCTACTTTTTTTCAAGGCAATCTTTGGAGAATTTTGTATCGAATTCCACAGGATAGCATCCGTCAAAACATGCCTTGCAGAATTTATTTTCAGGATCAGAAAAGCCTGTTGAGTTTAAAAGGCCTTCAATACTGAGGTAATTAAGGGAGTCCAGGCATAGAAAATTTTTGAGTTCTTCAATTGACATTTTTGAGGCAATCAGCTCGCCTCTTGTTGAAAAATCAATTCCATAATGGCATGGGAAGCGATGGGGCGGGCAGCTTACGCGCATATGCACGCTTTTTACACCGAGTTTGCGCAAAGCTTTGACCCTTGTTTTAGCTGTGGTTCCCCTGATTATGGAGTCTTCAATTATTATGATGTCTTTTCCTTCCAGAAGTTCTTTTATTGGGTTGAGTTTTATTCTTACTCCAAACTCACGCATACTTTGGGTCGGCTGAATAAAGGTTCTTCCGACATAGTGATTCCGTATCATGGCCATTTCAAAGGGAATTCCTGATTCCTCTGAGTAACCTATGGCTGCATAAGTCCCTGAGTCAGGAAACGGCATTACAAGATCGGCATCAACAGGAGCTTCTCTTGCAAGGCATTTGCCATGTGCCTTTCTGGTCTGATAAACATTTTTCCCATATATTATGCTGTCCGGTCTGGCAAAATATATGAATTCAAAAATACAGAAGGCGCGTTTTGATGGTATTGTTGTTTTAATACTTTTTAGTCCGTCTTTGTCTATAATTACTATTTCACCAGGATCAATTTCACGCACATATTCAGCCTCAATAAGGTCAAGGGCGCATGTTTCTGAAGCCAGTACATAATGATCATTCAGTTTCCCGAGACACAGCGGCCTGAATCCGTTTGGATCCTTGATACCGATTATTTCTCCTTTACTCGTAAGCACAACAAATGAAAAAGCTCCCTTTAATTTTGACACAGTTTCTACCAGAGCATTTTCAAGGCCAAGTTTCATGTTTTTAACGAGAAAATGGAGAAAAATTTCGCTGTCCATCGTAGTCTGAAAAATCGAACCCGATTCCTCAAGCTCATTCTTCAGTTCCCAAGCATTCACAAGATTTCCGTTATGGGCTACGGCATATGATTTGTTCCTGTGACGGACTACAAACGGCTGGGCATTTGAAATTATTGAACTGCCGGTTGTGGAATAACGCACATGCCCTATAGCGCTGCCTCCTTTTAATGTTTCCAGATGATCTATTTCAAAAACATCTGGGACAAGGCCCATGCCTTTATGCACAGCAATATCATTATCGTTTGCAACAGCTATGCCTGCGCTTTCCTGGCCCCTGTGCTGTAAAGCATACAGACCAAAATAACAGAGCTTTGCAGCTTCGGGAT
>VMSQ01000157.1 GCA_013792055.1 Desulfobacteraceae bacterium | reverse complement strand
TAAAAGAATTTTAATCAGCAATAAGAAATTGCTCTGTTTAAAAAAGTTATTAAAAAAAGTATATCAAAAAAAGCCAAGAAGGCCGAACCATGAAAAAAGCTATCGGATCATTTTTGGCTTTTTTTATTTTATAGTTAAAGCAGTCCAAAATTCGTTTTAATGACAATTAATTTTTTGATGTAGAGAACGTTTAGTTCAGAATTAAGCCACGAAGGTTTCCACTATGGTCAGAAGACCGGACAACCTTTGTGGCTTTTTTGTTTTAAGGGGGGAGAGAATGCTTGAAATGGAACATGAATTACGAGCGATTGGCAACGGACAGGCAGAATGCATTAACCAGACTGTGCACGTGGATTACGATAACAGGACTCAACGGCCTCTCGGGTTTTCGAGCAGCGGTCGATACAGCAAGGTGATCAAATTGCTCGGGACGTTCAAGGGAGATCTGTCCCCTAATGATCTTACGTATCTGGTAAAGACTGTAGATGGAAACACTTACCACCTCTACCTCCATCTTTCTGATTCCGATCCACTTCATACCCCGTCTCCTATTCGATGGACCCTCGACTTTCGGGTATTAAAAAGGAGAGAAGCAATAGTTCTGCCATTCTGGAAATCATCGACCCATATGCGCCTGGAAGGGGTGGCCGATTTTCACGGAGATCTTTGCCCTGAATTGGTCCTCGGTTGCAAGGCGTGTCACATGGCCCTCAAACTTCTGCCGGAACTAAATACCTTAAGGGATCTCATAGTTATTGCGGAAAACAACAATAGCCCTGCGTTAGACGCTATACAGTTCGTGTTGGGCTGTACCATGGGAAATCGGAGGCTCAGGGCAATTGATAACAACCGGCATATTTATCTGTTTGTATCAGGCACAGGTGGATACGGGGTGAAGCTTTCTTTAAAAGAAATCTGTTTTAACGACGAGGATCGATTCAACGAATTTGAAAGAAAAGTTGTTGGAGGATGTGCCACACTTAACGATGCGGCCTCCTATCAGAAACTTTTAGATGACAGGGTGGCGAGACTTATGGAGCTTGATAACGAGGAGGTTTTTGCAGTTGAAAATGTTCGCAAGTGTTTTGTGTGCAATAATTTTTTAACAGAATCTCTGGTTCACGAAAACAACAGTTTTCCAATGTGTACAGTCTGCCAGTCGAATATGATCGGTAACAATTCAGATGTAGTATATCACTGATTGCCACAGCTCCAAGCGAGAAATAAGGAACTCAAGAGGCAGTTTCAAGATAAGCTGCGAGGAGGAGAGAAATGAGCGAAGAAGTAACAAGGCATTGTCCAAACTGTAAGACTGAAATCACGGTCACATTTGAAGGAGGACCGCAAGGAGAGGATGCGATTAAAAAGTGTCCGGACTGTAAGTCCCCTATCCTTTTCTGCCCTGATGGATACATTCTTCAGGCGCTAACTTCGTTTGTAAGTCGCAAACAGGATTAGCCCGGATACTTACAAATTTTAGAAATGGAGCGATCAGCTTTAGGTGTAAAAAGATGTAATAAGAACTAAAAACCGGAAGGGAGTCCCTGGCTAAGGAAAGCCCCCTTCCGGCAGAGAACCCGGCCTGCTTTGAGACAAACCGAGCTGCTGTTCTTCTTTCTATCAGAATGGAGGCTCGGTGTCAAAGGGAGTCAGAAAAACCAAAATCTTGAAGAAAGGAGCTATTATCAAATGAAAAAGTTTTTGTTATTAATTTGTTTACTTGGACTCATTTTTATCATTCCAGGTCCTGCCCTTGCTGAAGAAAAGGAGAAAGAGGCTGAGAAAGGAATTATTAAGCTGGAAGAAATAGTTGTGACTGCAACCAAAACGGAAAAAAAGGTTGAAGATGCTCCCGGCAGTGTCAGTATTGTTTCCAGGGAGGAGATTGAGCGGCGCAACATCAAAACAGTAGATGAAGCGCTTTCAGAGATCACGGGTGTTTTTGCAAAAAGGAACAAGGGATTGATGGATTCTACGAGCTCCATAAGACTGCGGGGCTTTAACGGCGACCAATACACGTTGATTCTTTTAGACGGTCAGCCTCTCAATGATGCTTATACCGGCGGCTTAGAATGGGGAATGCTTCCGGTAGACAACATTGAACGGATAGAGGTCATTCGGGGTGCAGCATCGGCCCTTTACGGTGGGAATGCCATGGGCGGTGTGATAAATATCATTACAAAAACACCTGAAAAGCTTGAAGCCAGCGCTACAGCGGGTTATGGCACGCATGATACTCGACGCTACCGTTTCAGCCTTGGCGACCGCTTTGCAGATAAATTCAGCCTGCGCATCGGTTATGAGGAGGAATCAACAGACGGATACGAGACCACGCCTGTGGCACAAACGATCACTGCCGGGGCAGGTACAGTATCCGGCGGCTATGCAATGAATGATAAATACGGGAACCCGACAAAGTGGGTGGTCGGTGACAAAGGTGAGAATAGCGCTGAAAAGAGCAGTATCGATGCTAAGGCAACTTTTGATTTTTCTGATACCGGCAGCCTTGCTTTTACAACCATATCAGGACGCCACGAATATGACTATGGCCCCCCGAACACCTATATGGGGACTTTTTCCGGGTCGGCAATCGCCGGAACCAACAAAAAAGCAACTTTTTACCCTAATAATTTTATAGACTATACCGGTATTGGAAAAAATAAGACCGATGTATACACTCTTTCCTTTAAGGAACTCTTTGGCCCGGTGCAGCTCAATGCTCAAATAGGAACGGTAAAAACAGACGATCGCTATACCACCGAATCTGGTGGTTCAACAAAAACCTATGATGACTCGCCTGGCACTCTCAAAATAACCGACAATGAGAGCTGGTTCTCCGAGGTTCATACAGATATACCTCTCGGAGAGTCTCATCTCTTAACTTTAGGT
>VMSQ01000288.1 GCA_013792055.1 Desulfobacteraceae bacterium | reverse complement strand
GACATCGCCCTTATCAAAATAAAATCAAAGAACAACCTTCCTGTTGTAAAACTTGGTGACTCCGATGCATTGCAAGTCGGTCAGTGGGTTGTTGCTATAGGCAGCCCGTTCGGCCTTGAGCATACAGTTACTGCAGGCATTGTAAGCGCTAAAGGACGCATTATCGGTTCCGGACCTTATGACGATTTCTTGCAAACGGATGCCTCAATAAATCCCGGCAACAGCGGAGGCCCTCTTATTAACATGGAAGGTGAGGTGATAGGAATAAACACCGCTATAATTGCCAGCGGCCAGGGAATAGGATTTGCGATTCCCATAAACCATGCAAAAAGAATTGTAGACCAGCTAAAAAGCAGCGGCGAGGTCACAAGGGGATGGCTTGGCGTCGGAATCCAGGATCTCAGCGAAGAACTCGCAGAATACTATGGAATTAAAGAAGGAAAAGGCGTTCTTGTAACTGAAGTATTCCCCGGCGATCCGGCTGACGAGGCTGGAATAAAACCAAAAGATATTGTGCTGTATATTAATGGTAAGAGGGTTGAAAACACTCGTGAGCTCAGCAAGTTGATTGCTGATACAAGTGTTGGGGATACAGTTAAAATAAAAGTATTGCGTAACGGAATAGAAAAAACATTTCCGGTTAAAATTGTAAAAAGAGTAGATGAGCAAGTCGCCAGCCAAACCCCATCAAAAGGAAATGATTATGAACTTGGTGTCCGTGTTTCGGAATTAACCCCGGAAATAGTGCGTCATTTTAATATTAATGAAGCCGGCGGAATTATTGTAATCGACGTGGAACCAGAAAGCCAGGGGGCGCAAGCCGGAGTCATGGTAGGCGATATTATAAAAGAAATAAACCATCAGCCAATAACGACTGTAAAAGATTATAAAAAAGAAATTAAAGAACTGAAAAAAGGCGACTCTATCCTAATGTTCATTAAGAGAATTAATGCTGGGTATGTGGTTGTAAAACTAACAAAATAAGACGGCTTCGTAAAAAGTCCATTTTCTGCGTTGCGCTGCATCCTTCGTCATTGCGACGTAGCTATAAGTACGTCTCTTTCCTCAGGATTTGCGCGCCTTGAAACTGAAGCTTTTTACTTTGCCGTCCAAAAACAGGGAATAAGATAGAATCGATATTATAAATAGCGGACAAATAAAGATTCTTTCACCTGCAAAAATAAACCTTTTTTTGCAGGTCACGGGAAAAAGAGCGGACGGATACCATGATCTCTTTACCCTTATGTGCTGTGTCAGTCTCTACGATGAGGTCTCAGTTGAGTTTGGCGTCGATAAAACCTCTGTAGTCTGTAATAGTTCTAAAGTCCCGACAGATGATTCAAACCTTACCGTTATTGCCGCAAAAATTTTTTTCAAACAACTGAATAAAAATGAAAATGTTAAGATCCTGATAGATAAAAAAATACCTGTGGCAGCCGGTCTGGGTGGAGGCAGCAGCAATGCAGCTTCTATACTTTTAGGACTTAATCACTATTATAATAGTCCCTTTCCCATGGATGAACTCATTTCCATGGGGCTTTCAATAGTAGCTGATGTTCCATTTTTTATTTTTCAGAAACCAGCTTTAGCTACAGGTATCGGCGAAAAGCTCGAAGCATACAAAAAACTTAAGCCGTTTAAAATTTTACTGATTTATCCTGGCATTAGCGTATCAACTTCAGATATATATAAAAATCTTAATTTGGGATTGACAAAATGCAAAAAAAAACTTAGAAATCTTTTTTCTGGCGAACAGAATTTCGAAGTAGATCAACATTTATGCAATGATCTTGAAACTGTTACCGCTTCAAGATATTCTGACATAATTGAGGCAAAAGAAGCTTTACTGTATTATGGTGCAAGAGGAGCTCTAATGTCAGGAAGCGGCCCTGCTGTATTTGGCCTTTTCTCAGATTCTGATAAAGCTCAAAGTGCATATCATAATATTGCAAAGAATAATAAGTGGGAACTGTTTCTTGCCGATATGTTGATTTGACCGGCTATAGATTTTCAGATAATTAATCTCACTGCGTTATCGGTCGTCGACGTATAACTCATACGACTTCCTCCTTCTAGCCTTGTGAGATTAATTATCTGAAAATCTATAATGTGCGTGAATCTTTTATTCTGTATTTGCTATTGGAGACCTTTGAAAAATGTTCAATTTTGTTCAAGTTCAAGGAAGGCGAAAGTTTTAAATGTAGGAATACATTGAGTATTTCGAGGCTTAAAATTTGAGCCTGACGCTGGCACTTTAGTGAAGCTTTAGCGCTAATTGGGCAAAAGGGGACATTTTTCAAAGGTCTCTATTGGGGCGTCGTCAAGCGGTAAGACACAGGATTTTGGTTCCTGCATTCGGAGGTTCGAATCCTCCCGCCCCAGCCAGATCAACATAATATTAATCTATCTTAACTTCTGAATGGAATTTTAAATGAACGGTTTTATAATTTTTTCAGGCAACTCAAATCCCAAGCTTTCACAAAAAATATGTAATTACCTCAATGTTCCTTTAGGAGTAGCCGAGGTGAAAACATTTAGCGATGGTGAAATACAGATTGAAATCAATGAAAACGTAAGATCAAAAGACGTCTTTGTTATCCAGTCAACCTGCGCACCTGTTAACGACTCCATTATTGAGTTGCTTCTAATGATAGATGCTTTCAAGCGTTCCTCGGCAAGCAGGATAACGGCTGTAATACCTTATTACGGTTATGCAAGACAGGATAAAAAAGTTGCGCCCCGCGTTCCTATCAGCGCCAAGCTTATGGCAGATCTGCTAACAGTTTCCGGTGCGAACAGGATAATTACAATGGATTTACATGCAGGGCAAATCCAGGGCTTTTTCAACATTCCTGTGGACAATCTCTATGCTGCTTCAACCATCCTTAATTATATCAAAACCAATTTTCAAGACAATCTTGTAATAGTATCTCCAGATGCCGGAGGCGTTGAAAGAGCAAGGGCTTTTGCAAAGCGTCTGCATGCTGATTTGGCTATTATTGATAAACGCAGGGATGCACCGAATAAAGCCAAAGCTATGGCTGTAATAGGCGATGTTAAAGGAAAAATCGCAATCATCCTTGATGATATGGTCGACACTGCAGGAACATTAATTGAAGCTACCCATGCCATTGTCGACAAAGGCGCAAAGGAAATACATGCATGTTGTGCACATCCAGTGCTGTCGGGCAAATCAATTGAACGGATAATCGATTCGCCTTTGAAAACCATGGTGGTTTCCGACACCATTCCTTTAAAAAGCAATGCCGCGGCATGTGATAAAATTAGAGTTTTGTCAGTTGCAGATCTTATTGGGGAAGCAATAATACGTTGCCATAAAGGTGATTCAGTAACATCACTTTTTGTATAAAAATATTAAAACTTTATTAAGGGGGAAATTTTTTGAAATTAATTGAACTTAAAGTAAATACAAGAAATTCTGCTGGTAAAGGTCAGGCGCATGCTCTGCGCTGTGCAAAAAAGATACCGGCTGTTCTTTACGGTCCTGGAACAGAACCCGTCCTGCTCTCAGTCGGAATAAGCGATCTTGAAAAAGCATTAAAAACGAGTAAAGCCGGTCAGGCTCTTTTGAATCTAACTATCCTCGATGGCGAAAACACCTCCAGAACCGCCATGATCAAGGAATTGCAAACCCATCCGGTTTCACGAAACTATCTGCATGTTGATTTCTATGAAATATCAATGGATCGTAAGATCAGGGTCAAAGTTCCAGTGGTAGTCAAAGGAAAATCACGAGGTGTAGAAGAAGGCGGGATATTGCAGATAATCAGGCGTGAACTGGAAATACTTTGCCTGCCGACTGCGATCCCTGAGACAATAGAACTTGATATCACAGACCTTGATATTGGAGATTCAATCCACGTCAAAGAGATCCCTTTCCATGCTGATATTGAGATTCCTGCGGATGTTAATTTCACTGTCATAACAATTCTCGCTCCAAAGGCTGAAGAAAAAGTATCAGAAGAAGGTGAAGAAGGAGCCGAAGAAGCTGTTGAAGGTGAAGAAACACCTGGGGCTAAGAGCGAAGAATAGCTACCTAGTGCCTGAACTAAAACTGCTAATTTCCCCAATTTCTGCGTCAGGCTTAAATTTTAATCCTCAAAATACTCCATGTATTCCTGCGGTTAAAATTTGCGCCTTCCTTGAACTTGAAAAAATTTTCTAGTTTTAGTTCGGGCACTGCCTGTAAACAAAGGATCATATGCCTCAAAAGAAAGCACTTCTGCTAGTTGGTCTGGGCAATCCAGGTGATGCATATGTAACGACCCGCCATAATGCAGGATTTATGGTACTGAATAAGGTGGCAGAATCTTTCTCTATTCCAGTTGAAAAAAAAAAGTTCGATGCATTGTTAGGGCGCGGATTAATTAAAGACTCTGAAGTTATCCTTGCAAAACCAATGGCTTTTATGAACTTGAGCGGCATTCCGGTTCAAAAAATTTTAAACTACTTCAAAATACCATTTGAGGATATGCTTGTTATACATGACGACATAGACCTTGCTTTTGGAAGATTACAAATCAAAGAAAATGGAGGGCATGGAGGACATAAAGGTTTAAAATCGATAATCGAAACAGTGGGCAGCAATAACTTTGTCCGACTTCGCATTGGCATCGGACGATCTGAAGACTACGTAGATATTGCGAACTATGTTCTGGATCAATTCAATACAAATGAAAAAAATGTTTTAGATAGAATGATCGAAAAAGCCCGTGATGCAGTAGTTGCAACCATTTGCAAAGGCACAAAAAAAGCCATGAACATATTTAATGACAAGAGATTAATAACTACTCAGGTTCAAAGTCCCAAGGTTCACGGTTCAAGGTTAGAGAGCGATGAAGATTGATATGGAAAGCGCAAAGTGGCCAACCGTGAACTGTGAACCGTGAACCTGACAACCTGAGTAGTTACTAAATATTTATAATAAAAGTTATTTTTTACGTGTGGATGATATGAGGATTGGCATATTTGTTTGCCAATCCTTTTTTGTTGATTATAGGGCTTATTAATGATATGGATATAATATTATGTTATTACAAAATAAAAAATAGCAACTAATAAGCGATATAACCATCTGTTTAAATAATATCTTATCCTTATTAGTAACAATATTATTTGGCGTTTAAAAATGGAATTAAAAAAACTTAACGAAAAAATAGAAAATAACGGGCAGAACAAAAATCGAGAATTTAAAGTAGGTGATCTTGCAGTTTACCCTGCCCACGGAGTTGGAAAGATAAACGCTATTGAAAGTAGGGTCGTAAACGGCGAAAAACATGATTTCTATATGCTTAAAGTTTTTGAAAAAAGCATGGTTATAATGATTCCAACCTGTAATGTAGAATCAGTTGGCCTGAGAGATGTAATAAGCAAAAAAGAAATCCCTAAAATTTATGAAGTTATGAAAAAAGATAGAGAATTGCTTATTGATAAACAGACTTGGAACCGCCGTTACAGAGAATACATGGATAAAATAAAAACGGGCTCTCTTTATGACGTAGCAGAAGTTTTTAGAGATCTTTATTTTCTGAGAATAACAAAGAATCTATCCTTTGGAGAACGCAAGCTTTTTGATACAGCAACAGCTCTGTTGTTAAGTGAACTTTCAACAGCCAAAAATACTGACGAAAAGACTATAATGGCAGAAATTGAGTCTCTGCTTAATGATCCTCAATAAATAGTGCCCCCCCCTAACAATGCCCTACAAAGGTGCTTTTACCATTCTTGTTAATGAACACGAATCCGGCAGGCGCCTTGATGTAATTATTGCCTCCCACATTTCCGATTGTTCACGATCTTTCTCGGCCAGCCTCATCCAAAAAGGAGAAATACTCGTTCAGGGAGAAGTTAAAAAACCCGGCTACAGGGTAAAAACAGGTGATAATATCAGTATTAATATTCCTGCCCCTGAACCAGTTCTATCAGAACCCGAACCCGGCGATATAGATATACTGTACGAAGATAAGCATATAATAGTAATCAATAAGGAGCCGGGGCTTGTTGTTCATCCAGCACCCGGGCATAATAAAGGCACACTGGTAAACAGGCTTCTTTATCACTGCCCTGAGCTTGAAGGCATTGGAGGAAAACTCAGGCCTGGAATTGTCCACAGGCTTGATAAAGATACCTCGGGTACAATAGTGGCTGCAAAAAATGATGCAGCGCATATAAATCTTGCCGCGCAATTCGAGTCAAGAAAGATAAAAAAATTGTACCTTGCTTTAGTCTACGGTGTTGTAAAATCTGAATCAGGCTCAATTTCACTACCGATCGGCAGACATCCTTCTGACAGGAAAAAAATGTCAAGTGTAAGCCGGAAAAGCCGTTCAGCCGAAACTTTCTGGAAAGTCATCGAACGATTTAACTGGGCAACATTGCTGGAACTTGATTTGAAGACAGGGCGTACACACCAGATCCGCGTTCATTGTGCTGCAATCAACCACCCTGTTTTAGGCGACCCTGTTTATGGCGGTAAAAAAGCTGCAAAAAAACTCCCCACATCTGTGCCAAGACAGATGCTTCATGCATGGCGGCTTGAATTCGCGCACCCTGTAACCGGAGAAGCAATGTCTTTCGAGTCCCCTATTCCACCAGACATGGGCGAACTTATTGAAGCATTGAGAAGGAATACTCAATCTTTGAAAATGGTTAAATAAAAATTGACGGGTTCTAAAAATTTTTTGTAAGCGGCATTGAGAATTTTGGGAGAAGCAAACAAAACTTACTTTTTCTTACAGACCCCGCAAACATTGCATGACTCCATAGGACATGGTGCAGTCACTTTACCATCCAAGGCTTTTTTATATTCTTGTTTCAGAAAAGACTTGGTTACTCCATGGTCTATAAAGTCCCAGGGAAATAATTCATCCGAAGGTCTCTCCCTCAGCACGTAAAAATCCGGATTTATCGGTGTTTCTTTAAGTGTCTGAGCCCAGTTGCCCTGATTCTTATTAGCTAAAGTCAGAATCTCTGAGACCCTGCGGTCACCGCGTGAAAACATAGCCTGAATATAAGCCCAGCGTGGAATATCCGCATGAACGCGAACATTTGCAACTTTTTTCAAACCATCCTTTATCATCTTTATTTTCTTTTTCAAAGTACGTTCATCATTCATTGCAACCCACTGAAAAGGTGTAAAAGGCTTTGGGACAAAAGAATTAACGCTTACAGTTATTTCCCCTATTCGCTTTTTAATCCTGCTTGATTCGAGAAATTGATGTTTTATTTTTTTGCACAGTTCTATGACAGCTTCTACATCATCCATTGTTTCTGTTGGAAGACCTATCATGAAATAGAGCTTTAAGTTCGGGATACCTCCTGAAACAAGGGTCTCGGCGGCATTAAGTACATCTTCTTCTGTAATGCCCTTATTGATTACCTTGCGCATACGCTCTGATCCGGCATCAGGAGCAATTGTAGCTGTTTTCACTTTGCTTCGCCTCAGTAAAGATATAAGCTCTGGGCAAAGTGAGTCAGCCCTGAGAGAGCTGAACGATATTCTAATATCCTTATTGTTAATATAATCGTAAAGTTCTTTTATACTGGGAAAATCAGAAACCGCAGCTCCTACAAGACCGATTTTATCGGTTAGCAAAACTCCCTGCTCCAAACATTTTGCAATAACCGGGAAAGGTCTGAACCTTGGCGGCCTGTAAATATATCCTGCGCTGCAGAATCGGCAACCATGTGGACAGCCCCTGCCTGTTTCTATCAAAAATGTGTTATCAAAGGTAGTATGCGGGGTTATTATACTGCTGCAGGTTGACACCTGGGAAAGGTCTTTTAGATATGTCCGCCTGATATTGGCAGGAACATCAAGTAATGGTTCAAAGGAGCGAACTGTTCCATCTTTATTATAGGTTGGTTCGTAAAACGCAGGCACGTAAGTACCGGGTACTTTGTGCACTATATTTTTTAAAAGAAACTTTCTACTTATATCAGCATCAAAACAGCCAATAAATTGGGGAAGCATTAATTCTGCCTCGCCGATCAAAAAACAATCTATAAATGATGAAATGGGTTCCGGGTTTAGAAAGCAGGCAACTCCTCCCGCAATAACAAGAGGATGGGGGGCTCCTCTATCACTTGAATGCAAGGGGATATCTGCTTTATATAGAATGGTTAGCAGGTTGTGATAGTCATTCTCAAAGGAAATTGAAAAAGCAATGATATCAAAATCAGAAATCGGCTTTCCTGATTCTATAGTAGTTATTCTATCTCCAGGCGAACCAGTTTCATCAGGCAAAAAAGATCTTTCACAAACAACACCTTTAATATCGTTCAATAAATGATATACTGTCTGGAAACCAAGGTTGGACATTCCAATATGATATTTGTTGGGATATACAAGAGCTATTCGAATACATTCTCTACAATCCTTTTTAATTGTACCGATCTCCGATTCAGCATATCTTTTATTTGACTTGCCGGTTTTCGATACCATGTGTTCAATACTGTACTTTTAAAAAGTAACTACTCGAGAAGCTCCCTGACAGTCTTCCACCTTCAGCCTTATTTAGTCCGCCTTTCTTCTTAAAAAGGTGGGAATTTCAAGATCATTATTATCAATTACTATTCCCTTGTAGCCCCTGTAAGTAGCTCCCGTTGATTCGCCCGCTGCTTCCTTTCGACGGATAAATGTAGGCTCATCAAAATTTACTGCATTTCTCAGATCCTCAGGAGTAATATCTCTTATTTTTCCCCTGAGTTCCTGATTCCTGTACTTTTTAGATATTGATAATTCAGGTTTTGCACCTATGCCGGTTGCAATTACTGTGACCCTCATCTCATCGCCAAGAGACTCGTCAACTACAGCTCCCCAGATAATATCGGCATTTTCACCCACCTCTTCATATATTCTATCGGAAGCTTCCGTCATCTCCTCCATTGTTATTTCACTGGTGCATGTTATGTTCATTAATACGCCTTTTGCGCCAGCAATGGAAATGTCTTCAAGTAATGGATGGGATATGGCCCTTTCAGCAGCCTCTTTTGCCCGGTTAGCTCCACTTGCTATACCTGTACCCATTATGGCCATGCCTGCCCTTAACATCGTTGTTCTAACATCCGCAAAATCGAGATTAACCAGACCAGGCATCATAATAAGATCGGTAATTCCCTTGACTGAATGAAGAAGAATTTCATCTGCTTTCCTAAACATATCGACCATCTTTGCATTTTTAGAAGCAATTCCTCTTAATCTGTCGTTGGGAATTATAATTACTGTGTCGGCAACCTCTTTTAATGCAGCAATGCCTTCTTCCGCCTGTTTTGCCCTTTTCTTCCCTTCAAATGAAAAGGGCCTTGTCACTACTGCAACTGTTAATGCATTAATTTCTTTGCAAATTTCTGCTATAACTGGCGCAGCTCCAGTGCCGGTACCACCGCCGAATCCAGCGGTAATAAAAACCATGTGGCTGTCTTCAAGAGCACTCTTTATTGCTTCTCTACTTTCAAGCGCAGCTTCACGCCCGACTTGAGGATCAGCGCCGGCACCAAGTCCCTCTGTAAGCCTTTCTCCAATCTGCAGCTTTAGCTGAGCCTTTGAATTTTCAAGAACCTGAGCATCCGTATTTGCCGCAATAAACATAACTCCCTGCAGATTGGCTTCAATCATATTGTTTATTGCGTTTCCGCCTGCACCACCTACTCCGATAACCTTGATCTTTGCAGATTTATTATTATCTACATAACTAAACATAGCCACCCCCCCCTTCTTACGAATAATAACTAATCTGATTTGTTAATTCCCATCCTGATCGGTAAACTAAATTACATCTTTGAACCATTTCTTCATCCTTGTTGTTACACGGTTAAAAATATTTTTGTCGCGAATCCTGAATTTCTTCTTAGCAGTCTGGTTTCTTGCGCCGTATATAACCAGTCCAACGCCGGTAGCATACATGGGGTTATTTACCACATCGACCAGACCGCTGATTCCCCTGGGCTTGCCGAGCCGGGTTGGAAAATTGAAAATTGATTCCGCAACCTCTACTACATCACCCAAAAGCGCTGACCCGCCCGTCAAAACAATGCCTGATGAAATTAATTTCTCCATCCCCGCTCTATAAATCTCTCTATTTATCAATGTGAAAATTTCCTCCATACGGGGTTCCAAAATTTCACCAAGAATTTGTCTCGAAAGCTTTCTGGGCTTTCGCCCTCCCATGCCAGGGACCTCGATAGTTTCTTCGCTGCTGATATTTTTGGCAATGCAAGTTCCATACTTCTTCTTTAACTTCTCTGCCTCGCTAAGCGGTGCATGCAGTCCAATTGCCAGGTCATTTGTTAAGTTGTTACCTCCTAAAGCCAGCACAAATGTATGCCTGATATTTTTGTTGCAAAATATAGCCAAGTCGCTTGTCCCTCCACCAAGGTCAATCAAAGCCGTACCTAGCTCTTTTTCCTCCTCGGCCAGCACGGCTTCGCCTGAAGCAAGAGATTCCAGAACAATATCGCAGACATCAAGGCCTGAACGGTTTGCACACTTGACAATGTTGTGAGCCGACGTTACAGCTCCGGTCACAATATGAATTTTTGCCTCCAGCCTTACTCCGGCCATGCCAACAGGATTTTGAATACCTGCTTCATCATCGACAATAAACTCCTGTGGCAGCACATGTATTACTTCCCTGTCCATTGGGATTGCCACAGCTCTTGCGGCGTCGATTACCCGCTCAACATCGAGCTCTGTTATTTCAGAGCTTTTTACCGCCACAATTCCGCGGCTGTTGAAGCCGGTTATATGCCCTCCTGCAATTCCTGCATAAACCGATGAAATTTCGCAGCCGGCCATAAGCTCCGCTTCCTCAACCGCTTTTTTTATAGATTCTACGGTTGATTCAATATTCACCACCACTCCCTTACGAAGCCCGATTGAAGGGTGGGTGCCTATACCGACTATATTGATTTCATCGCCGGATATTTCACCAACAACAGCGCAGATTTTGGTAGTCCCAATATCAAGGCCCACAACGATTTCTTCCTTTCCCCGCATGTTAAACCTCCTTATGATCCCCGGCAGATAATTCATCCTTCACAAGATTTACAACAATACGATCCAGATGATTCAAATCGATAGAATTGAAATCCGGAAAACATCTCTTCTCCTTCAGGTAGAAAAGCACGCTTTCAAGCCTTTTATACTTGTCTATATAATCATGATAGCCAAGCTTTATTGCTCTTCCCCGATCAAATGCAAATAGAGTAAGACCTATTTGTCTGTCTACCCGGATCTTTCTTATTATCCTGTTTGGAAGAATGCTATCAGGCTTCTGGCCGAAACGTAAAACTTCCATAACTGCATCAAAAGATGTGCTACGCGACTCGCCAGGAATATTTAAGTCTGAAAATTGAAGTCCGCTGACAATTGGCAGGGCATCTGGATCCGATGCAGTCAATTCTTTAAATACTTCTCCATTAACGTTTATCAGGAACTTACGGCCAAGATCTAAAATGGCAAGGGGTTTATGTTCCTTAATCCCAATAGATATTATGTTAGGCAATTCTCTTCTGACTTCAGCTTCAGCTATCCACGGATGCGCCAGCAATGTGTTTCTTATTATTGAAAGATTTACGGAAAGAATATTTATTCCTTTATTTATATTTGCCTGTTCAAGAATCTGCTGTTTCGAAAGTCGATGAACTCCTCTAATAGTTATGTTATCAGCCCTGAAATAGTCGCATTGTGTAACGAAATCGTGACCCAGAATAAAAACAAAGCTCATTACAGTTAAAATGGCAACTACAGCCACCATCTCGAAACAGAAAATAAAGCGCTGTAATATTCTGACACGTCTTTTAGTTGAGGTGCCCTTGTAATGGTTTTTCCTTATATGATTATTGCCCAACAATTTTTACCTCTGGCTCCAAATTAATGTTGAACTTTTTTGACACCGTTCCCTGAACAAGCGCTATAATGGCCAGAATGTCGCCAGCTGATGCTCTGCCTCGGTTAATAATGAAATTGGCATGTTTTAATGAAATTTCTGCTCCACCTATTGACTTGCCCTTAAGTCCGGCCAGATCAATAAGCTCTCCAGCTGTTTTCCCGGACAAGGGGTTTTTAAAAAAGCATCCCGCACTTGGTAAACCCACCGGCTGTCGTGCTTTTCTTGTTTTCAGAATTTCCTCAGCATCTTTTTGAAGTTTCTGTGGGTCTGAAGGATGCAGGCAGAAACAGCCTCCTAATATAATGGGCAGGCCTTGATTAACTTCTTTTACTTCATCTTTCAGAGACAGCCTCCTGTAATCAAAATTTAGATTTTCTCTCATAATTATTTTAGTATGCCCGGCTGGCAGCAAAATTTTTATGGAATCAAGAACGTCCTTTATTGATCCATAGGCGGTCCCGGCATTCATCATTATGCCTCCGCCCACCGTGCCGGGAATTCCAATGGCAAAATTCATCCCTTTGAGACCATTCTTAATAGCAAAAGAACAAAGAGCCTGCATCCTTGCCCCAGCCAGAGCAGTAACAATGACGCCATCTCTTCCTATGCCTCTTTTATTAATGCTTTTTAGACATTTCGTAAGTACAATTACAATTCCTCGTATTCCGCTGTCTTTTACAAGAAGATTGGTCCCATCTCCGATAACAAGACAAGGAATATCCTTCTGCCGGCACCATCTGACAATCTCCACAAGGTCTTCAGGCTTTTCAGGCATTACAAAAGCGTCTGCATCACCTCCCACCCGCAAAGATGTATGCCTTGACATAGATTCGTCAAATCTGACGTTGTTTTTAAACCGGCTTTCAAGCCATATTTTTGAATCAGAATCAAGCATTAGTTATTGGATTGAAGATTGTCGATTGAAGATTGAATATTTATGGAATCGCTCCTGCCCGCCATCGGCTTCGCCTTCAGGCGAGGCGGGCGGGTCGCTCTGTTTCTTTTTAAAAATTGACAGAATTCCTTCAATCTGCAATTTTCAATCTTCAATTCGGTTATTAGCTCTTTGCTCTCAGCTCTCAGCTCTCAGCTCTCAGCTCTTTGCTCTTTGCTCTCAGCTCTCAGCTCTTCCAGAATTTCTTCCCCGACTTTCCATACATTTCCTGCACCTAAAGTAAGCAGTATGTCTCCCGGTTCTAATATCTCCTTTAAATGTAAAACAGCCTCTTTGAAATCTTCTTTGAAGACAGCTTCTTTATGACCGTGCGTCCTGATTCCCTCACAGAGACCATTACTATCTATTCCCTCTATCTTGTCTTCGCCCGCAGGGTAAATTGGAAGAACTACAAGCCGATCTGACTGGTAGAATGAGCGTGTAAACTCATCAAAAAGCGCTTTTGTTCTGGTATAGCGGTGCGGCTGAAACACAGCAATTATACGCCTGTCCGGCCAGCTTTCTCTTACAGCTCTCAGAGTAGTTTTGATTTCTGTTGGGTGATGCCCATAGTCGTCAATAATTGTGATCCCCCTTACTTCCCCTTTAACCTCCAGCCTTCGCTGAACCCCTTCAAGAGTTTCCAGGGCATGCTTGATAATATCAAAGGGAATATCCAGCTCAATTCCAACAGCAATGCTTGCCAAAGAGTTATAAACATTGTGGGTACCTGGAAGATTTAAAGTTATGTTCCCAAGCATATCGCCCATATGATAGATATCAAACCTGCTTTTCTGATCGCTGAACACAATATCTCTTGCATGAAAGTCAGCCTGGGTGCTCAGCCCATAGGTAGTAAAGCGTTTTTTAATCTTCGGGATAAGCTCCTGTATTGGCTCATTATCAAGGCAAAGCACGGCAAGACCATAGAACGGTATCCTGTCAATGAAACTTAAGAAGACTTCTTTTATGGAATTTAAGTCTTCATAAAAATCGAGATGTTCTCTGTCTATATTGGTTACTACCGCTATAGTAGGCGACATTTTAAGGAAAGAGCCATCACTTTCATCAGCTTCAGCCACTATAAAGTCACCCCTTCCAAGAAGCGCATTTGAGCCTATGCTCTTAAGTTTACCGCCGATAACCACTGTAGGATCGAGTCCTCCTTTACTCAGGACCGAAGCAATTATTGAGGTTGTTGATGTTTTCCCATGCGCACCTGCCACAGCCACGCTGTACTTCAACCGCATAAGTTCGGCCAGCATTTCTGCTCTTGGTATTAGAGGAATTGAGGTTTTCCTTGCGGCGACAACCTCCGGGTTGTCCGGCCTTACTGCTGATGATGTCACGACAACATCAGCTCCGCAAAGCTGATCTTCGGAATGCCCTTCAAATATGATGCCGCCAAGTTTTTTCAAGCGCCTCGTAATGTCTGAAGACTTTATATCAGAGCCCGATACCTTATAGCCGAGATTAAGAAGTAGCTCGGCAATGCCGCTCATTCCTATCCCGCCGATTCCTACAAAGTGTATGTGATATTTCTTAAGATACATAATCTCGCATCATTAACTTATAACAATCATCAACAATCGCCTCTGCCGCATCCGGTCTGCCAAGCTTTTTCGCCATTAAAGCCATATTACTAAGGGTCTTGTAATTTGATGCATAGTACTCGATTTTTCTTGCAAGAGACCTGCCGCTTAGTTCCTTTTGAAGCATTATTTCCGCAGCACCTGCATCTGACAGTATTTTTGCATTTAAAACCTGATGGTCGTCTGCCGCAAAAGGGTATGGTATTAACAGGGCGCCTTTACCAATAGCTGTTAATTCTGCCACAGTAGTAGCGCCTGCTCTGCATATAACCAGATCGGCATTTCTGTATTGTTGCCCCATATCATTGAAAAATGATTTAACAGTGCCTGTAATGCCCTCTTCTCTGTAAGCGTTTTTTACATCTTCTTCATCAGCAGCCCCTGTCTGATGTATGAAAAAAAAAGCATCTTTCTCTTTTAGGAATTTCAGAGCATCCACTACAGCCATATTGATGCTGTGAGCCCCCTGGCTGCCTCCGATTACAAAAATTGTAAAAAGCTTATCTTGAACAGAACCAGAGATAGCGGTCTCCTTCATTTCAAAGCAAAGGACTTCGTTCCTCACAGGGTTGCCTGTAACACATACTTTTCTCGGATTGAAATTACCCTTAGTATCTTTAAAAGAAACATAAATGCGGTCAGCCAGATAAGACAGAATACGATTTGTAATACCAGGCAATATATTCTGTTCATGCAAAACAATTTTAATTCCCATAAGCCATGCCCCAAGAACTACAGGCCCTGCAGAGTAGCCTCCAACCCCAATAACCAGATGAGGCCTGAAGTTTTTTAAAATAAACATGGACTCAAATAATCCCTTTGGTATTTTTGAAATTGATATGATTTGTCTAACTATCCCCCGGCCTTTTATACCTTCTGCCGTTATGGTTTTAAGTTGAAATTTCTTTTCCTCTAAAACAGACACTTCAAATTGCTTGCCTGTACTTATAAAAATGACTCTATTCTCAGGATTGCGCTTAATAAAAGCCTCGGCAATGGCGATCCCAGGAAACAGATGGCCTCCTGTACCACCACCTGCGAATACAATTCTCTTCCCGTTTCTATTTTTTCCATGCGCTTTACTTTCTATCTCGCCATGCTTTAAGCGCATTAGTAGATGCTCCTATATTCATCAATACTCCTATTGATGCCATATTGATTAAAAGAGAGGTGCCCCCGTAGCTCAAGAACGGCAGGGCAAGCCCCTTGGCTGGTAAAAGGCCCAGAGTAACTCCCATATTAATGCAAACCTGAAGCCCGATTGCGATTGTCAAACCAATAGCCATAAATGATCCAAAAGGCTCTTCTGCATTTATTGCTATGCTGATTCCCCTCCACAGGATCACAAAATAGAGCAATAGAATCACAAGGACGCCCATGAGCCCAAGCTCCTCTCCAATAACCGAAAAAATAAAATCAGTATGGGGTTCTGGAAGGTAGAAAAGCTTCTGGTAACCTTTTCCTATCCCTGCTCCCCATATGCCGCCGGTTCCAAAAGCCATAAAAGAATGTATCATCTGGTATCCTTCATCTGTCGGATATTTCCACGGATCCCAGAAACTCATAATTCGTCTGAACCTGTAAGGGGCATTAATCATAAATATGTATAAAGCGGGCAGAAAAATCAGTAACGGCGTTAAAAGATGTGAGATCCGAACACCTCCTACAAAAAGCATAATCCATGTAATTGCCCCCAGGATAATCACCGAGCCAAAATCCGGTTGTAGAAATATCAGTATTGCGAATATGCCGAAAACCGTAACGTGAGGCAGAAAACCAATTGAAAAATCTTTAAGTTTATCCAATTTTTTACTCATGGAGTACGCCAGATATAAGACAAGAGAAAAACGCGCAAACTCAGATGGCTGGAATGTAAAAAAGCTCAATCGCAACCAGCGTGTTGAGCCTCCAGCGGTAACACCAAATCCGGAAACTTTAACAGCAATCAGTAAAAGAAACGCAAGAATAAGCAGCGGATATGCCAAAGAACGAAAAAGTTTTAACGGAATATGCCTGCAACTAACCAGAGCAAGAATTCCTAATAGTGAAAAAAGTGTCTGTTTCTTAAAAAAATAGTAATCAATTCCGAATTCTTTAAGCGCCAGGGCTGAACTTGAGCTGTAAACCATTACAATCCCTATCCCAACCAGAAAAAGGACAGGAAAAAGGAGTTTGATATCATATCCTGATTGCGGATTATTATTAGGCGGTTGTTTTGTCATAATAAATATACTGCTATAATTAGAGGTACGAAACTTGAGACCATTAACTGTGAACCGTGAACCGTGAACCGTGAACCGTTACAAGATTTGCAACAGCTCTGCAAAAATCTTCTCCCCTTTGCGCATAGTTGTTATACATATCAAAACTGGCGCAGGCTGGTGACAAAAGCACAATATCATCAGGTTTTGCAGCATGATATGCCTTGAAAACTGCATCCTCCATTGTAGCCGCAGTCTCAACAGGCTTAATATTTCCCAGGTCAGCCTTAATATCCTCTTTTGCTTCTCCAATAACTATCAGCTCTTTTGCGTGCTTATCTATCAAATCCCTCAGAGTATGGAATTTACTTCCCTTATTTCGTCCGCCCATAATCAGGATTACGGGCCTTTCAAAAGTTTCAAGCGCTCTTGCCACTGAATCAACATTTGTAGCCTTTGAGTCATTGAAAAAATCGACACCATTTAGAGTATCAATATATTCAAGCCTGTGGGAAAGCCCTTTAAACTTCCTCAATGCCGACCGTATCCCATCAAAAGTCCCTCCGGCAGACAGTGCTGCAAGACTTGCCGCAGCAGCATTCTCCATATTGTGTTTGCCGGGTAGTTTAAAGTCTGCAAGAAGCAGGGACATATTTTCCTGAGAAATTATGCTTTCACCACTTATTGTCACGTCCTTTCCTTCTTTTGAACTGAAAAAAACTTTTCTGCTCAGGATATCTCTGCTCAAAGAACGCACAACAGGATCAGAGCCATTTAACACTGCTGTATCGTCATGTCGCTGGTTTTCAAAAATCCGGGCCTTAGACTTTGCATAAGCATCCAGATCAGGATAACGATCCATATGATCTTCGGTAATATTCAGCAAAACCGCCACGTTAGCCCTGAAAGTATCTATGGTATCCAGTTGGAAACTGCTTACTTCTATAACAACGATTTCAGCCTTTTCCTCTATGTCGGCATATTCAATCAGAGGATTGCCTATATTGCCGCCAATGAATACTTTAAGACCGGAATCCTCAAGCATTTTGCCTAAAAGAGTTGTTGTAGTGGTTTTTCCATTAGTACCGGTTACAGCGATAATTGGTTCCGCTATAAATCTTGATGCAAGCTCAATTTCACCTATCACAGGAATCCCTTGTTCTTTTGCTCTTCTTATTGGCAGAATTGTATGAGAAACTCCGGGGCTGACTACAATAAGGTCCGCCCTTTCAAAAGTTTCAATCCTATGTGGTCCTAGTTCTATTCTTATGCCAAGCTCTCGGATTAACGGATCTGTGGAGCATATCTCCTGTTCTTTCTTTTGGTCAGTGACAGTTACAGATGCTCCTCTGTTTGTTAAAAATCTAGCAGTTGCAACACCTGTGACGCCAAGGCCGACTACCAGAATATTTTTATTTTTAAGCTCCATAATTTGATTTGATATTGGTCGAGTGGTCGAGTGGGAAAATGGTCGAGTGGTTAACTACTCGACTACTCGACTACTCGACTACTCGACTTATCTTAATTTCAGTGTGCTCATCGAAACAAGTGCAAGCGCTATAGCAATTATCCAGAATCGCACTATAACCTTTGGCTCAGCCCAGCCTTTTAATTCAAAATGATGGTGAAGCGGCGCCATTTTGAAAATCCTTCGGCCGTTTGTCATCTTAAAAAAACCTACCTGAAAAATCACCGAAAGTGTCTCTATTACAAAAATGCCCCCAACTATTACCAGCAGTATTTCCTGTTTTGTAATCACAGCGACTGTACCTATAGCACCTCCCAGTGGAAGAGAACCCACATCACCCATAAACATTTGAGCTGGGTAAGCGTTGAACCACAGAAAACCCAAACCCGCACCAGCCAGAATTCCGCAAAAAATTGTAATTTCGCCGGCATCGGCAACATAGTTGATCTGAAGATAATCAGCTATTTTATAATGCCCTGCCACATAAGCAAAAAGCATATATGTAGCAGCAACTACAATCACAGGGCCGATAGCAAGGCCGTCAAGGCCGTCTGTAAGGTTGACGGCATTTGATGTTGCAACAATTACAAAGGCTGCAAAAATTATATATCCCCAGCCTAGATCAGGCGAAATATTTTTAAAAAACGGGACTGTTACTTGCGTTGAAAAATCAGGGCACATATAAACAAGAACTCCGATTAATAATGCGAGCAACATCTGAAAACAAAACTTGCTTTTAACGCTGAGGCCCTTGCTACGCTTTTTAACCTGCATGAGATAGTCGTCTATAAAGCCGATAGCACCAAAGCCAATCGTTACCAGAAGAGCTATCCATACATAATAGTTTGTCAAATCAGTCCATAGAAGTGTCGAGACGGAAATTGAAAATATAATCAGGATTCCGCCCATAGTGGGAGTCCCGGCTTTATTGAGGTGTGTCTGCGGGCCATCTTCTCTTATATGCTGCCCAATCTGCATCTCGCCAAGCTTTCTGATAACCCATGGCCCGAGAAAAAAACAGATAAAAAAGGCTGTAAGGCTTGCATAGATAGTCCTGAATGTAATGTAGCGAAATACATTAAAAGCCGATATTGTCGTATGAAGCGGATATAGCAGATGGTAAAGCATAATATTTTAGATCTTCAACCCCTCAACGATTTTCTCCATGCCCATTGCCCTTGAACCCTTTACAAGAACCCAGTCTCCCGGCAGAAGCCATTTTTTTAAATCTTCAAGAATCTCTTCTTTTGAGCCAATAAATATATCCATTGAATTCTTATCTTCTCCAATAGCACCGTTCGCGACAGCTTCTGCGAACTCGCCTGTAATGTAAAGCCTATCGATATTTGATCTGGCAGACAGAGAGCCTATCTCTCTGTGCATAGATTCCGCGTATTCTCCCAGCTCGAGCATATCGCCGGCAACGAGAACACCCCTCTTGTTACCTTTCAATGAATTAAGAGCCTTGATTGCGACTTTCATTGAATCAGGATTTGCATTGTATGTGTCGTCAATTATGTGCACTCCCCTAATATCAAAGATATTTATCCTGCCCTTAACCGGCTGAAAATATTCCAGGCCGGCTTTTATCTCCTCTGAAGACAAACCAATAATATATCCAACAGATGCTGCAGCAAGGG
>VMSQ01000286.1 GCA_013792055.1 Desulfobacteraceae bacterium | reverse complement strand
TTTTCGCTTAAAGTAATGGATTTCATGCGTGACAGGTTTGCAGAGATACAGGAGAAAACAGGTGATATTTTTAATCTTGAAGCAACCCCGGCAGAAGGGACATCATATCGCCTTGCAATGCTTGACAAAAAACAGTTTCCTGGGATCATCTGTGCAAACGAGGAAGATTGTAAAAAGGGGGGCGATCCATACTATACAAACTCAACCCAGCTTCCGGTTAACTATACAGATGATATTTTCGAAACACTTACTCTTCAGGATCAACTTCAGGTAAAATATACAGGAGGGACGGTACTTCATATTTTTCTCGGTGAACGGGTGGATGACATAGAAGCAGTAAAGGGTCTCATCCGGAAAGTGGCAACCAATTTCCGCCTGCCTTATTTTACACTTACACCAACTTTCAGCATATGCCCATCTCACGGTTATCTGATCGGCAAACAGGAGAAATGTTCAATCTGTAATCAGGAGACTGAAATCTACTCCAGGGTTGTGGGTTATTTAAGACCAGTAAAACAATGGAATAATGGAAAAAGGGCGGAGTTTAATATGAGAAAAACATTCAAGGTAGCTTAGGTTCGCTTCGCTCACAATTGGTCGAGTGGTCGAGTGGTTGAGTAGTCGAGTGGTTCAGGGACTCTTACAACTCGACAACTCGACTATTTAACTACTCGACTAAAGTCGCAGGAATTTCAACAGGTTGTAGAAATTCGGAGACGTTTAATTATGATAATAGGTGGATTACATAAGAGCTCTTTAATTGATTACCCGGGAAAGATAAGCTGCGTTATCTTTCTTTCCGGGTGCAACTTTGACTGCCCCTATTGTCATAACCCTGAACTTGCGAAGGGCAGGTCTTTGGGCTCTGGTTTTTTGAGCGAAGACCTGATATTTGATTTTCTTGAAACACACAAGGGGTTTTTGGACGGAGTCGTTATTTCAGGTGGTGAGCCGACCTTGCAAAAGGGTCTTATATCTTTTTGTAAAAAAATCAGGCTCATGGGTTATCCTGTCAAGCTGGATACAAACGGAAGCAGGCCTGAAGTAATAAGCAAGCTAATTGACGAAGGTCTTGTAAACTATATAGCAATGGATATAAAGACAGACCCCTCACACTACACCTCATTAATAAAAGACGATTGCAGCACGGATGACATTTTTTCAAGTGTACGTATAATAAAGGAATCAAATATAGACTATGAGTTCCGGACTACCTGCGTTAAATCACTGGTGAATGAAAGTATTTTTAATAATATAAGTTATTGGCTTGAAGGTTCAAGGCTTTATGCGCTGCAGCAATTTAGTAAAACAGATGTTCTGCATCCTGAACTCTTCAGGGATAATTCTGATATTTATCAAGATTATGAGATGATGAATTTAAAGTCAGTGGCAAACCAGTGGGTCAACAAGTGCATTGTTCGTTGACATAAAAACGGCAATTGCACATAATTAGCATTAATTTACCGGCAGCAGCCTCTATCTCTATCCCTATCTCTATCCATTAGCCCGCAAGCTTTCCTGTCACAATAGGGATTTATCTTTTTCATTTTTACAATATGATCAATCTTTTTCTGGTGCAGTTGGGATTTAAGATCTGAGATGTCTTTCTGAACAGCCTTTGCTTTTTCCGCATCAGGTTCTTTCTTCGCAAGCACGCTTGTTAGCTCGGTTTCTTTTTCGTATATTTTTTGTCTTAGATCTTCTGTTGCATCAAAAAAAGCTTTTCGCTGTTCATTTATTGCCTTAATTTGCTTTTCGCTCAACTTGTTCATGCCGCAATTATCTTTTTGTCCGGCGCACTGATTTAAACACACGTTACGACAATATCCTGCTCCTTGCCGGGCAAAAGCATTTGTTCCAAATCCCAGAATGGCAACTATTGTCAAAACAATAACAAAGTTATTCAAATAATTTGGTTTCATTTTCTATCTCCTTTTAAAATTGATATTATAAATTAACTTGTATATATTCAAGAGAAAAATCTAATTAAAAAAGTATAAAGAATGAAAAAATTTAAGTCCGATGATAGAAAATATTTATTGTTTGCCGAGAAAATTGAGCAGATTTTTACGTATGGTTTTGTCTTAAATAGTGACATTAGGCACTATATTGATTCCACTTTTTTAAGTCCTTCTATAAATGAACTTGAAGAAATTATCAATGACGAACACAACTGCGAAAGGGATTCCCTGATTGAGCTGTTATTTTTTCCTGACGATTCAATGCAAGTTAAACTTGAAGAATTTCTTGAAAGCGAAGATTTTAAAAAGAAAGATGAAGAAAAAGTATTGAGTTATATTTTAGATAAAAAATTATTAACAACAATACGTTTTCCTGAGAGCAAAGACTCATTAAAGTTTTTTCTCCCAAAATCGTCTGCGATGCAATTCCTTTCCCGTCTTAATATTTCAAGGAAACTGAATGAACGGCTTATTAAAGCAATAGACGAATTTGTTTCCGATAAGTGTAAAACCGCTGTTAAGGTAAGGTTGAGAAATGCCAGGGTTGAATTTACTGAAAATAAAATTATGTTTCTGAGTTCCTTCTTTGAAAAGATTAAAGTTGAAGACAATTATTTTTTCAAGTGCCTGGATTTCATGCTGGACTTTTTTGACAGACTTGAAGATGACAGCAACATTTTGCAGTCCCTTTTGGACAAAAAGGAGTTATATTTTTGCAACCTTCAAAAAGCAGTTAAGTTTGAAGAAATGCTGAATAAAAACAACATGGAGACTTTGATATCCCGTGGAGTAAGAATCCCGCACATCAGCAAAGAGGATGCAATGCATAACATAGTAATAATAGACACTATTACTCTTGCGGTTTATGGCGAACAGTATCCCTCACCGCTTGAGAGGTAGGCAACTTGCTTTGGTTCATTCTTGCCATTGCTACAGCATTTTGTGTAGCCACTGGCGACGCTTTGACAAAGAAGTTTTTCGGCCAGTTTTCGCCCTATGATATGGCAGTTGCCTCTTCTATTTACAGCCTTCCATTTTTGATTATATATATTTTCTTTATTCCCATTCCACAACTGGACAGCGTGTTCTGGTGGGTCGCAATCATTTTGATCCCTTTGGATACCTTTGCTTTCTATCTTTATATGAAAGCCATAAAACTTTCTCCTCTTTCTATTTCAATTCCGTTTTTGTCATTTACACCGGTTTTTATGGTATTAACAGGTTTTATTGTTCTTGGAGAAGTGCCGAACGGTTGGGGAATTACAGGTATAGGTTTTGTTGTGGCAGGCAGTTATTTATTAAATGTCACACAGGTAAAATATGGCTATTTTGCTCCATTTAGGGCTATTCTCAGGGAGCCGGGTTCTATTCTGATGCTGGTGGTTGCATTTATATATTCTTTTTTAGCTGTTTTGGGAAAAAAGGCAATCCAGCATTCTTCTCCGCTATTTTTTGGTTTTTTTTACCTGGCAACTTTTGATCTAACTATTTTGATCTTATTCCCTTTTCTTGAAAAAATTAAGTGGAGAGAAATACTAAAAATACCAGCAAAAGGATTGACTGTTGGCTTGATGCTCTTTCTGCATGGATTATTCCACGCCCTTTCAATCAGTATGGTCGAGGCGGTTTATATGATTGCTGTAAAGCGTATGAGTATTCTTTTTAGTGTAGGTTATGGCTGGGTTTTATTTAAAGAAACCGATATAGGCGCAAGGATGCTTGGGGCGCTATTTATGTTTGCCGGGGTTGTGTTCATTATATTGTTAGGCTGAAGACGGCTTCGTAAAAAGCCCATCTGTTCCACCTATCATGGCGGGATTGTGCTTCCATACCCTGCCCCATAAGCGCTAAGTTGTTTTAAAAGATGAACGTCCAACATCGAACATTGAACGTCGAACGTCGAATAATGATGTCGCTCCGCTCCTCAAATTATTTCTGTATGTTTTTTTAAATATATTTCTGGCACAATTTGAAACGCTCAGCTTGATTTAAGATAATCCATATATGTATTATAGTTATCGTCTGAAAAAAGTATGAATATCACTTTTTTTAAGTAACTGCCGGCTTTCAGAAAATTACAGGTGGTATCTATTGCAATTTTACAGGCATCTTTGATTGGATACCCGTAAACACCGCAGCTGATTGCTGGAAAGGCAACAGAAGCCAGATTGTGATCAGATGCGAGTCTAAGGCTGTTAAGATAGCACTGGGTTAAAAGCTGGCTGTCCTGTGGCCTGCCGCTATAGACAGGCCCCACTGTGTGAATCACATATCTGGCAGGCAGGTCATAGCCGCGGGTTATCCTTGCTTCGCCGGTTGGACATCCTCCTATGGAGCGGCACTCGGTCAAAAGTTCAGGACCGGCTGCCCTGTGAATTGCGCCATCCACTCCGCCGCCGCCAAGAAGTGATTTGTTTGCAGCGTTAACAATAGCGCCTACTTCAAGCTTTGTAATATCTCCCTGCCTTATTTCAATGCTCTCAAGAATTTTTTTATCCATGATTCCCCCAAATAGTCTTGACCAAATACTTTAGCTAATGGTAATTACAACAAAAAATCAGTGAGATAGAAGAAATTTTGTTATAAATTCCATAAATAAATAATGATGAACTCATAAAAAGTCAAATAATTAAGGATATGACCGGGGGCAGCGTATGATAACTATAAATAACTACCTGTTTCTCTTGACATTTTTTAGCAAAGTCAATAAAGTCGAAATATTTATGGCAAAGTAAAAAGCTCCAAATTCAAGGCACGCAAATCCTGAGGAGAGAGACGTACTTATTGCTACGTCGCAATGACGAAGGATGCAGCGCAACGCCGAAGTTGGACTTTTTACGAAGCCATCATTAATTGAGAGGAACTTTGAATGGTGGAACCAAAGTTAAAAGAACATGTCATAAACAGGAACTGGTGCAAAGGGTGCGGTATATGTGTGTATTTTTGTCCTAAAAAGGTGCTTGAACTTGATGCTGGGGATAAGGTTGTTGCAAAGCGGCCCGAGGATTGTCTCTGCTGTAAACTTTGTGAATTCAGGTGTCCTGATCTTGCCATAGAGATAATTACAGATCAGGAGAGCGAGTAACTAAGGTTTTATTATGAATGAAAATTTAAAATTTATTCAGGGAAACGAGTTTTGTGTGGAGGCAGCGCTTTATGCGGGCCTTGATTTTTATGCAGGCTATCCCATTACACCTTCGACCGAGATTTTAGAGCATATGGCCAAAAGGCTTCCTGAAATAGGGGGCAAATTCCTTCAGATGGAAGATGAAATAGCATCCCTGTGTGCAATTATCGGTGCATCGCTGACAGGCCATAAGGTAATGACTGCTACAAGTGGCCCTGGATTTTCTCTTATGCAGGAAGCCCTGGGGTACGCTATTATGGCTGAAATCCCCTGTGTAATTGTAGATGTTCAGCGTGGCGGGTCTTCTACCGGCATTCCAACACATGTGGGCCAGGGGGATGTTATGCAGGCCAGGTGGGGAACCCATGGAGATCACGCAATAATTGTGATGACAGCCTCAAACCATCAGGATGTTTTTGCAATAACTGTGGATGCTTTTAATCTGGCCGAAACATACAGAACACCGGTGATACTTCTGTTTGATGAAGTGGTAGGCCATATGCGTGAAAGAATTTTTATTCCGGCGAAAGGAGAGATTCCACTGGTTGAAAGGCTTAGGACATCTGTAAAAAAGGGGGTGGACTTTCATCCCTATCTTCCCAGGGAAGACGGCCGCCTTCCAATATCTGATTTTGGTGAAGCACATCGTTACAATGTTACGGGCATGGTTCACGATATGTGGGGTTTTCCGTCTGATAATCCCAAGATCGCTTACGGCCTTGTACGGCATTTAGTAGATAAAATAGAGAACAATACGGATAAAATTGCCCGATATAAAGAATACTACTTAGAAGATGCCAGGACGATACTTATTTCTTATGGTTCGGCTGCCCGTTCCGCACTTCATGTAGTGGAAAACCGGAGAAGCAGAGGGGAAAGCCTGGGCCTTTTGGAGCTTCAGACCTTGTGGCCCTTCCCGTATTCTCTTGTTCAAGAGAAATGTGCTGATGCCAAGTATGTGGTTGTTGTGGAGATGAACGCCGGGCAGGTTCTCCAGTCGGTGAAGATCTGCGTTGACAGGCCGGAGAGGGTATTTCTGGCTAACCGCATAGATGGCGTTTTTATAACTCCTACGGATATTAGAAATATACTGCGACTTATTGAGGGAAAGGGTGTGTAATTATGGCAATCAAGGATTACATAAGAGAAAGATTTTTTCCTCATATCTGGTGTCCCGGGTGTGGCCATGGAATGGTGCTTAACGGACTTCTCAGGGCCATAGAAAAAATCGGATTGGATAAAAACGAAATTGTCATGGTATCAGGTATTGGATGTTCAGCCCGTATTTCAGGATATGTTGATTTTCACACCCTTCATAGCATTCACGGTCGTGCCCTGAGTTTTGCGACCGGAATAAAAATGAGCCGCCCTGAACTGAAGCTTATAGTCCCCATGGGAGATGGCGATGCCCTGGCTATCGGCGGAAATCATTTCATACATGCTGCTCGTCGCAATATGGATATGACTGCAATTATCATTAACAACCGTATCTACGGCATGACAGGAGGGCAGCATTCTCCTTTATCCGGTTATGGGACGATGAGTGCAACGTCGCCATATTCAAATATAGACAATGATTTTGACGTTGTTGAATTGTCTGTAGCTGCCGGAGCTTCTTTTGTAGGCAGAACAACCACATATCATACTAAACAAATGACGGATATTTTAGGGCAGGCTATAATTCACAAGGGTTTTTCAGTGGTAGAAATTATGTCCCAGTGCCCCACTTATTTTGGAAGAAAAAACAGGCTGGGAAGCGCCATTGATATGCTGGAGGGTTTCAGAAAAAATACCACACCCATTGGTTCAAAAGCTAAACAGAAAGATCCTGATCTGATAGAAAGAGGAATTTTTGTCCGGAAAAAGATGCCTGAATACTGTGACGAGTACGATAAAATAATCAAAAGAGCTATGAAAGGAAATTAGAAATGGAAAGACACAGGCTGGTATTTTCAGGCTCAGGAGGGCAGGGCATTATAACTGCTGCTGTGATACTTGCCGAGGCGGCCGTTCTCTATGAAAACCTGATTGCCGTGCAGACCCAGTCTTATGGAGCAGAGGCAAGAGGCGGCGCGACCCGATCTGATGTAATAATTTCTGATTCAGCAATATATTTTCCCAAGGTTATTCAGCCCAACATTCTTGTCTGTCTCACCCAGGAAGCTTACAATAAATTCAATCCCATAATACGACCCGGAGGTCTCCTTATCACAGACACACGTTATGTTAAGACTTATATGAAGGTTGATGCACAGCAGAGAGAACTGCCCATGTACCAGACAGTAATGGATAATATCGGCACGTCTATAGTTTTCAACATGTGCATGCTGGGCGCTTTGATAGGTATCACGGATCTTGTTAAATCCGAGTCAATTATAAATGTTCTTAAAACCAGCATTCCTTCGGATTTTCTTGAGATAAACCAAAAAGCCCTTGATCTTGGGATAAAGATGGGGAACGCCTATAAATAAGAAACCAAGCCTTTTCCCTTCTGCCCCCCTTCTTCCTTTCCGTCACCCGGAAGTCCTTTGAGGATCAGGTTTTTTTGTTTTTCTTTGTTCTGTTTGTCCTTCTCAACAAAAATCGATTTTCCGCTGTCATAGGCTTTCCCCGTATAGTACATCAGGGTTGCAGGCGTCGACGGGGAGGGCGTAAAAATCTGAATCTGCCTGGGTTTGAACTTGAGTACCCTGCGGTTGAAGCGGTTTAAACGCTCCATGTCCTGGTATGTACATCCCGGATAAGCAGCGATAAAATAACAGGTTAAGAACTGTTTTTTCCCCATCTGCCGGTTGATTTCCTGAAAGCGGCGGAAGAATTCCACAAAGCTCTCGATGGGCGGTTTTCCCATGAGCGCAAGGATATGATTTTCGGAATGCTCGGGTGCGACCTTCAGTTGTCCGGAAATATGATGCTGGATAATCTCTTCAAGATATTTAAGGCCGTATTTTTGATCTTTCAGCACCATATCATGGCGTATTCCGGAACCGATGAAAACCTTTTTAACCTTCGGCATCTGCCTGATTTTTTTCAGCAGGGCAATCTGGGGGAGATGGCTGATTTCCAGCTTATTGCAGATGACCGGAGTCAGGCAGCGCTTGTTGCGGCATCTGCCCTTGGTTGTTTTTCGCTTGCATTCTATGCCGTACATATTGGCGGTGGGGCCTCCGACATCGTGAATGTAGCCTTTAAATTCAGGATGGCTGGTTAAAATCGACGCTTCCTTCAGAATGGATGCTTCGCTCCGATCCACAACCCTTTGCCCCTGATGTGCTGATATGGCGCAGAAGTTACAGTCGCCATAACATCCTCTGTGAGTAGTGATTGCAAAACGGATGGTTTCAAGTGCCCGTACCGGCCCCCATGCTGCATAATACGGGTGGACGTTCCGTTCATAGTCTAGATCATGAACATGGTCCAGTTCCTCGTTCGTGAGCGGAAACTGAGGAGGATTCTGGATCAGATACCGGCTGTCCTGTTTCTGGCAAAGACCTTTTCCGGTTATTGGGTCATTGTTTTTATAAAAAATCTTAAACATTTCAATGAACCTGGTGCTGTCCACCGCAACTTCCGCATGGGATGGGAGTTCTATGTAACCTTCTTTTTTTTCTGGGGCAATATAGCAGATTCCGCGGACATCCGTAACCGGTCGGCGGTGCCGGATGTTTTCTGCCAGTTCGAGAGTCGTTTTTTCCCCCATTCCATAGACAAGAACATCGGCCTTGGCGTCAAAAAGAATGGACCGCCTTATACTGTCGGACCCGTAATGATAATGGGAGATGCGTCTCAGGCTCGCTTCAATCCCGCCGATAACAATCGGTTTTGTCTTTTTGAAATAGCGGCGAACAAGATTGGCATATGCGATAACCGCCATGTCCGGACGTCTGATATTTAGACCGCCGCCGGTCAGATCATCTCGCTTTCGCCGTTTATTCGTCGGAGTATAATTGGATATCATGGAGTCCATGCATCCCGAAGTAATTCCCCAGAAAAGATTCGGTTCCCCCAGCCGTTCGATATCTTTTCCACTTAAGATATCGGGCTGCGCTATTATTCCTACCGTGTAACCGGCATCTATCAGTACCTTTCCAATGATCGCGACGCCGATAAACGGCGAATCCACATAAGTGTCTCCTGTTACCAGTATGACGTCCGGAGACTTCCAGCCAAGAGCATTCAGCTCATTTTTAGTTGTGGGAAGAAACATTAAGAGAAATCCAGGTCAATTCGTGTTTGTTGTGTGAAAGGTGGAGAAATGCAGTATGCGGAAGAGCGGCAAATTTCTTGATAACGCCGTAATGGGAATTTCCCTGGAACTTTACCGTGCATACGAAATTGCGACATTTTCCCGAATTCAGCCAAATAGAGACCCATTCCAGGAGTTTTTCCGGATAACATGCCACATCGCAAAATATCCAGTCGAAGAGGCTATCCTGATCCGGGAGAATTGAAAACGCGGTTCCCTTTTGAAATGTTACGCCCGGCAACCGCATGATTTCAGGGGCCAGGTCAGCGCGATCAACGGCCAGCACGCTGGCCCCGAGCTGCTGCAATACCCATGTCCATCCTCCCGGGCTTGCCCCTGCATCCAGGCACGCATCCCCCGGTGCCGGCATCTTTTGAATGCGGGAAAACACTTCCCAGAGTTTCAGGTATGCCCGGCACGGCGGCCCCTGTTTGCTTTCCACAAACCGCACCTCCCCGTGAGGAAAGGCGCTTGAACATCGTGCTGACGCCAGAACAAGGTCGGGCGCCAACAAGGTCCAGGATCCCAGCGGGCTTTGAGGGACAGGTTCCGGGAATTGCAATGGCCGTGCTGAAACGTGCGGAAGTTTCTCATGGATTAACGTGGAGCGACGATGCCAGCGAAACGAATACATGATCCAGTTGCGCTGGATGGCACGCAGGGCTTTGGCGCCGTCTGTAATGGACTGTATCTTGAGTGTGCGAGGCTCCAGCCAGGTGTTCTGTGCCCAGTAGGAAGTTTGCGGCGGTCCGCCGGCAATGACCAGTCTGCCGTGAACGGCTTGCACCCCCTTCAGTTCCGCTGCAGTCTGATCGACGAAACCCTTTGGAGCCAAGTAAGCGGTAATTTGGGTCTGTTGCATAACGATGTTCCCTTCTGCCTACTCGCTTAGGCCTTCATGATTTTTATGATTCGTTCATCCATGCAAGAACGCATAAAGGAATTCATCGGCTTCTGATCACCAGATTCGTAAAAAGCCAGCATCAGTTGATTAAATTCCAACTGTCTCCTGGCAGGAAGATTAATCGCAGGATACCCGGCACTCAACAATAGCCCGTTCATAATGAAACGTCCCATGCGTTTGTTTACATCATAAAAAAATTGACATCGAGCCATCGTAAGAAATAAGAAGATTGCCTGATCATAAATATCCGGTATTTTACAGGCCTGAGCCACCATATTATCAAATAAAGCAGGCAACATAACAGCTTCCGGCGGCATATACTCAGTGCCTGCAATAGTAACCCCGCCAGAACGGAATCTGCCACATTCCAAAGCTTCTTCTTTGCCTGCTATTTGATGAAGTTCACATGCTTTTTCAGCCGTGACTTCAAACCGGCCTTTTTCAATCCATTCAAATAAAGTACGCCATGCCTTACCCTGGCTTACAGCAATTTGCTGATCAGATATCTTATGTCCGCCGATTGTTACTCCATCTAACAGCGTTTGGATTTCTGGCAGGGTAAAATTGATGCCTTCCAGGTTTACTGCATCAAAAACCAGCTCGGCTAATTGGCGTTTAGCAAGCATCAAAGCTTTAGCCTGATCAGGCTTCATATTCCACTGGTTATCTTTCACTTTTATCATTTGCATAGGGGATATCCTCTTGCAGGTGCTCGCCATGCTAACCCCTGCGTGCTTATGGTTTCGGCATGTAATCAAATATCTTCTTGGCCAGTTTAGTTGCCATTTTCGCCAGATTCGGCTTGAACAAAGAGTATGTTTCCTTGGCTGAGTGAGCTGCTTTCCAGTAAATGACACCGGTTGCTACATCAACCATTTTTATTGCCATCCCAACCTCTCCGTTCTTTTCACCGGCATAGGCTCCATAGCTCCATTTACTCACATCACCCACGATAATGGTGTCGGCCTGCAAAATTTTACCGATCTTTAGTGCACTCTCCTTATCGGAAATCGCCAGCGACCTCAATTTTGATGTGTAAGCCAGAATGGCGTTCTGCAGGTCGCTATTATTTGACATCTGAGATTCTGCTGTCATGGGATCTATGACACGTTCGAAGCGTTTTGTGGAGGTGGCAGCATCAAAAATTGCCTTTACCACTTTGTCGATGTCCTGCTCTGTCCCTTCGGGCATCTTGATGGCCGGAAGTATAACAGCCACTTTCGGCTGGAATGTTTTAGCATTGGGCGCTATTTCATTGTAGTTGATAGAAGCGCAGCCAGATGCAATGAACAAAAATAAACCTAAACACAGTATCGGCCTCAATTTTTTCATCATCATTTCCTCCATTGCTATTATATACCGGTTGTGCCGCCGTTCAACAAGGCTGCAGTGTTAGAAGAACCAGATGCAATCTTATAGCCACCAAGCATCTCATTAATCCTTGGTTTAGACGTAACCCCTTTCTCTTCTTGGATTCTAATAGCTCATTCCGTAATATATGTCAAAAATGAAGACCTGATCCTCTGTCTTTTGTTTTCAGGAGATTTGAAATTTTTCTTAATATTAAATCCGGCAGTGAATCCCTGTTATCAAGAGTCACTTCATTTATTTCTATATCTTCCCTGTTTTTTATTTCTTGTATAAAATCATCACCGCCAAGGGTTATTGTGCCTACAACGATATTAGACGAATCAAGAGCATTGGTTGCCGCCTGTTTGAAAACTTCGGAAAAACATTCCATCTTGCCAATCTCGTCAAGTATAATGACATTATTTTTTGCAGGGGTGATTGAAGGCACAGCAATGGTTTCGATATTCTCAATACTTACCCCATATCGCCTTATATGAAAATCAGATATAATATCCTGATGAGCAAGATAGCCAGTTCTGCCGTCAAGGGTTTTCATTAAGAAACCAAGCCTTTTCCCATCTGCTCTCTCTTCTTCTGTATAAAATCCATTGGCAGGAAGACCCAGTTTTTTGATCACTTTCTTGATGACAGTAGTTTTTCCCGATGAAGGAGGCCCTGTTAAAAAAATATTTTTCTTCATATCATTCACATGTGTGAATCAAATTGAAAGTTAAATAGTTAAGAGCATCCCTTTTTGCCCCCTGAAAGATATAAGAGCCGCTGTAGGAGAGAACCGGTTTGAGGCATTCAGGGAAGAGTGGCTTAGTGTGTATAAAAGGAACAGGAACAAAGTGTGACCGCGAAACTCCAGCTTCCGTTGATCAAATAATAATCAATTTTTATTACAGATTTGCATGAGAGCTTCTTTGCAGCGGAAATTCCTTCCCGGAATCGAATCCATCTGAGTCAAAATAAAATCTATGCGGAATGGTTGATGATGTCTCTTTTTTTATGCTGTTGCTTCTGGTCAGCCAGCCTGAGTGGTGCATGGTTGCAATCGAATAAATCGATATCCATGAGAGGCTTACAAAGACAAATAATCCGTACAGATAAGACAAAAGCGCGTCCGAGTTTCCGCATTGTTTCGTATATACTATCCCGGTTACGGTTGATGTTATTATTATACCGACCATGACACATAATCCGAACCCTAGAGGCTGCCAGTAAAGGCAGGCTATCATCGCAAGCAGGAAGAACGGAGACAGGATGATCCCTAACAAGTGCAGAATGAGGTTTATGCGCAGCCCCGCTAAGGAATCGTTTCTGAATTTTTTAAATGCGAACCCCGACATTGCTATGGATTCCCGTATATGGCTGCGTGCCCAGCGGAGAAACATCTTGCAGAGGCCTATATATCCTGTCGGCACATTGGTATATGCCACTGCATTCCGCTGGTATAAAACATCATAGCCTTCCCTGATGATAAGGTTCGTTATGGCGCGGTCTTCCCCGATATTTGACGGCCTTCCGAAAAAGGTCTGGTTCAACCATTCCTGAAGAACTGGCATGATGGCGTCCTTCCTGTAGGCTGCAAGAGCTCCGGGTGTGCACATCACCATGTTTACCATGCTCTGGCTTGCGCGTATGAAATCGAAACTGAAGACGAATAACACATCCAGCATCCTTGGAATTATGCCTTTATCATGGTTTAATACACGGATATTTCCGGAAACAGCCCCGACCCTGAAGTTTTTTACCATCGGGCTTATGAGATTATGAATAGTTTCCGGTTTCACTTCCGAATCGCTGTCAACGGTAACAAGAACCTCGCCCCTGCTCTGCTGAAATCCTGCATACAGCGCATGCCTTTTCCCTTTATTGCAGGGGAGCTTTAATGCCGTGACTTTCCTTCCAAGCTCCTGTTTTGCCTTGCATATCCAATCCCACGTGTCGTCAGAGCTTCCGTCGTCAACAGCGATGATCTGAAGCTTTCCCGAAGGATAATTGCTTGCGGCAAGGCTTTTAAGCGTCATGTAAACCTGTCTGCCTTCGTTGAATGCGGGAACCACTACGCTGCATGAAAGAAGTTTATCATGGGAGCAGGGAGAGACCGGCCTGTATTTCCAGACAAGATAAGATCTCCATATCAATTCAAGTATGCTTATTGAAAGAAAGAACAGTGCAAAGAGCATAAAAGCGAGTCCATAAGAAATTTCCATCAATTCTTCGCGGACTTCGCCAAGATGTTCCATATATATTATGTCTGCCGCAATAATTCCTGCCATAGCCGCACAGATCAATATTTTAATAATTATATCAAGTTGTTTCTCTTTAGCAGGCAGGGCCTGACTGAGAGTATTAAGATATTGCCTGAAATTTACTGTAAAACGTGAAAGAACCGATGAACTCTGCACATTATTTAAAGACACTGACATATATTTTATCCTGTTAAGAAGACACAAAAGCCTGCATGCCACTGGCAAAAAAACCGGTATGGTGACAATACAGGCTGTTTTTATTTTTTTATCCCGAAAAAAATGACGGAACATCCGTCCCCGGTAGAACCTGCGGGAATTTTGAATATTAAATTTCTACTCCTGCATAAGGTTAATGTCAATAAAAATAATATATTAGGGTCGTCCCCTTCTGCCCCACTTTTTCCTTCAATTTGAACTACCGAGAAAACCTCGGCAGTTGAAGATTCATTGATTTAGTTTTCAGTCATTCTTTCCATTTTTACCTGCTATCCTTTTAATTTCTTTATCAAAATCGGAGACGTAGTTTTTATCCTGAACTTTTCGGTAAACCTCATATTCCAGTTCAGCCTTGAGTTTTGCTTCCAGGGCACTTACTTTGCCCTTATCCTGAAGTATGGGATAGTTAGATAATTCCAGAAAGTTATGAAGAAATTGAATCCAGTCAACCATTTTCATAAGAATTCCGCGTTCAGCTCTATTTTCCGCCAAATCAAGATAAGCCGACACAATCCGGTTCAATTCTTTTATATGTTTCTCGTTCAAATAGTTTTTGGCTATGGTCACATCAGATTTCAGAATTTTCCTATCCGGCGCCTGCTTCCAGTTGGTTAACCCCATGTAAATTTTGGTTGCATCTGCTGAATCATAAATAATTTCAGCGGCCGTTTTCCCGGTTATTGCCCAATGCAGCTTGTTTTGTACTGTAGCGAAAAAGTCTTTTGTAATAGGCGCATTTTTATCATAATCAGCGGAGAGGGCATATATATCGGTAATCTTTTGATAAAAGCGTCGTTCACTGGCTCGGATTTCCCGAATACGCTCTAACAATTCGTCAAAATAATCTTTACCGAAAACCTGATTCCCCTGTTTGAGACGCTCGTCATCCAAAACAAAGCCTTTGATGATGAATTCTTTCAGGGTTCTGGTGGCCCAGATACGAAACTGCGTGGCCTGGTAGGAGTTGACGCGGTAGCCGACCGAAATGATAACATCGAGGTTGTAAAATTGGATGGGTTTATCCGAATGACTAAAGTGCATTTTTTGCACATTGCTTTTTTCTTCTAATTCACCGCTGGCGAAAATATTTTTCAGATGCTTGGTGATGACGCTCCTTTCTTTGCCAAAAAGCTCGCCTATAGCCTTTTGCGTCAGCCAGACAGTTTCGTCTTTCAGAAAGACTTCAACATTCACCTTACCATCGTTTCCGGTGTAGAGAAGGAAATTTGACTGTTTATCAGGGAGATTGTTTTTCATTTAATACTTACCTTCCGGCATATCGCATGTCTGCGTGCGTTAACGTACAGGCCGGTCTGCTGGCAATGTCCGTCTCAGCTTTACCTTGTCAAAAATGAAGACCTCTGTCTTTTGTTTTCAGGAGCGCCCCCTTCTGCCCCCGTGTCTTAGAAGAGACACAGGAAGAACTGAAAACCTCATCTCCCCGAAGCCAGGCTTCGGTACAGTCGGAACGCTCAAAGTAGTGTTTCATGGCCTTTGCAATTGTAAGCTCAGCGGTCTGACAGCCCATCTGTTCAAAAAATTGGTTCAGTGCTGCTTTTGCTGTCGCAAAAACATAGTACCTATGATTATAACCGGTAAATTCAACTACACGTCTCTTTGACATTACTGCCTCTTTGCACATGCTTCCATCTAAAGAATGCAAGGCCCGGCAAACAAAGGGCCGCGCATCATAGAAAGAGCATTTGCCGCTTTTAAGAAAGATGCACGGGGTATCGTGCAGGACCTTTGCCCTTTCCTCAGCGTCTTTTCCGTCTCTAAGGAAAAGGATTCTATCGATCTTTTTCATCAAGTCGGCAAGCGCACTCTCAGAGAAAGTCTCTTTGACGCGGTTTCCTAAAAGCAAGGCCTCAACAGGAGTTAAAACAACCTCATAACAGCAGCAGTAGTGGCACCCGGCCTTGCAAGCTACAGGTTCTGCCAACGGCTCTTTTGTTTCAAAGTCTTCAATGATCTGATCCGCAAACCGAAAAGCCTGCGAGACAAGTGCAAGTGCGGCCTGTATGGTACAGCCTTGCTTCATTGCATTTGTGGCAAGCTGTGCGATAGCCCCGAAAAGGGGGTCTTCATGGCCTTTTTCATGCCACTCTTCAAACTTTTCGATTTTTGTCATATCCAATCCTTCAATCTTGAATTTGGAATCTTGAATCAATTTTTGCCCTTTGTCCGTTAGCCGATATTTCTGCTTGCTGCTTTGAGGTTTGTCAGGGATCGTCATCTCGATTAGACCGGCTTCCAGAGCGGGAACCAGGTACAAGAGGCGGAAATTTTTTCTGGCCTTTAATCCCAGGGCACGTTGCAGCGTATCTCGATTCTTGGCACCTTTCAGAACGGAGAGCAATTGCAGGACTTGGGGCGTGACTTGGGGTGTCACTTGTGGTGTGACATGGGCCTCATGGGCTTCATGGGCTTCGACTTGGTCGGTACGGCCGAACATGGCTTTCATCAGGTCAGAGGCCATGTCCACTTCCTTGTCCAGTTCCGGGATGAAGAACTCAAATGCCTTCCATGAACGGTCGTTTTTGTGAGTCGGAACTGGATGGCCCAGCTTCTGCCACTCCTCGCCATGCTGGCTGATGCCGAACAC
>VMSQ01000148.1 GCA_013792055.1 Desulfobacteraceae bacterium | reverse complement strand
TGTTGATATGTGTTGATGGCAAAAGCGCAGACGATCTTCTCATCAGACTGAAAAATAAAGGTATGGACGCAGCTATTATAGGAGAAGTATTGCCTGAGCCAAAGGGAAGAATAGTTGTTAAATAGAACTGAACCCTGAACCGTGAACCCCATAAGCGCTGACTTGTTTTTGCCCAGGAATGGCTGAAAAAATGAACATCGAACATCGAACGTCCAACATCGAACGTTGAATTGGAAAAGATGAAGAAACAGACATATGATTTTTTTGTTCGATTTTAAAATAATTTGAAGAGCGGAGCGACATCATTATTCGACGTTCGACGTTCAATGTTCGATGTTGGACGTTCATCTTTTAATATGTTCGACGTTCATCTTTCAAAACAACCCTGTATGGCATAAATGCAACCTGTGAACGTTTACAAAATAACTTAGCGCTTATGAACCGTGAACCGTTAATAAACACATGTTTTTGATAGCCGGTATATCTCCAAAAACAGTAAATATAGATAATAATCCCAGGTTGTGTCCTGTATGCGGGCTTGCCCAGGCATATTATAAGAGAGTGGATCATTATTTTAACCTGTTTTTTATTCCTTTATTCAGGGTCAAAAAAGGCGAGCCTTTTATAATGTGCGAAAGGTGTGAAAGAAATGTAAATGATTATGGAAAAGATTATAATTTATGGTCCGGCAAACAGGATATTAAGTGCAAAAACTGCGGAAAATCTTTAAATAATGATTTCAACTACTGTCCTTATTGCGGCAAACATATTAAGTAGCTACTCAGGTTCAAAGTTCCAGGGTTCAAGCCTGCCCTGGCGCGACTTGATATGCATTCTTGGCACGATCGCACTGAATGCTACGATAGATGTTTCTACCCAATGGGACAGGAAAGCCAGGTCTGGGCCAGGGGTTCAAGGTTAGAAAGCGATGAAGAGATCAAGACAACCAACCCTGAACCGTGAACCTGACGACCTGAGTAGTTGGGAATTATGAACAAATCTATTTCTGATAGTATTATAGAACGTCATGTTGTTCTGGTATCCCCTGAAGTACACTGGAACACCGGCAACATAGGCCGCACCTGCCTTGGAGCAAATGCATTTCTTCATCTTATCAGGCCATTGGGATTCTCTCTTGAAAGCAAAGAGGTTAAAAGAGCTGGTTTAGATTATTGGCCTAAAGTAAAACTTTCTGTATGGGATAATTTTATTGACTTTAAGAACACGATAAAACCTCTGGCAGAAGAAGTAGTTTTGTTTACAAAAAATGGTAAAAAACCATTCTGGTCAATGCCCTCTTTAAAAAGGCTTTTTCTTATCTTCGGTTCTGAAACAAAAGGACTACCCCAATCAATTCTGTCCATGTATAAAGACGCCACCTACCACATCCCCATATCAGACGATATAAGATGCCTCAACCTTTCTACCACAGTTGGAATAGCGCTGTATGAAAGCTTGCGTCCTTAGGAAATATTTCAATACAAACTTGCCCCTGCCCCTAAAACTCTAACAGCCAAAATCAACAAATCACATTGGATCAGCAAATTCCGGTCTTTTCAACACCGGGATCACCAAATACACTGCAATTGCGACATCAGTGTCCCTCAAAATGTTTTTCACCCACATATTTATATTTTTAGGCATAAATATTAACGTTTTTTGTCATTAATTTAGTCATTATTCTTGATAGGGCTAATTTTACTAAATCGCAACTACTCGTATTTACAGCATTAATTCATTATATGCCTATTGTGGTATGCTTATTGCTTCATCTAAGGTTAGAGCGTTCCAAAATATCTGGATGAAAGGAGGCGAAATCCATGTTACCTAAAGGCTTAACCGAAAAAGATTTCATAAATACAATCAGTTTAATTGCAAGCAAGCACGGTTGCCGGATTGTGGATATTGACCTTGCAAAGCGTATCATTAACCTTGATGGACCACCTGAAGCAGAAATGGCCTGTATCCTCGAGCTTGAGGAGGCGCTTAGAAAATACATGGAAGATACAAAACCATCAGAAAATGATGGTTCTTATGGTTGGCGCGAGTTTGCTGCTTAGTGCTCTAATTCGTTAATTCGATGACGTATTTTTTCATATTGTTTCACCGCCCGCTTCGCTCAAGCCGCAAAGAACGCGGAGTTAAATATTTTTTCTTTTGCCGTTGAGAGGACGGCAAAAGAAAATAGCTTAAGCTTTTAAAAAAACAATTTCTCTGCGACCTTTGCACAACCCCCATTTTTGCTCAATTCTGGTCATTGCGAGGAGCAAGTGAGCCTTTAGCCGCGAGCAAAGCGTGGCGGGACGTGGCAATCTTGTGGATTATC
>VMSQ01000126.1 GCA_013792055.1 Desulfobacteraceae bacterium | reverse complement strand
AGGCGATTAAATCTTTCCTTATCAGGGGTAAGTTTGTCTGTGAAGCGAGGAGAGAAAATAGTACAAGAAAAGGGCTACAAACTAATCGACCATTAGGCCTAAAACTGCAAAACTAAAGGGCGTCCCCAAGTTACAAAAGGGCGTCCCCAAGTTACAAGTTATTCCCTGAGCGCCCCGCTCAGCTTACTTTTATTTGTCTGGAGCGGCGGATGGTTACGTTATCTTGCGCTGCTTTTTTCAGGATTCACTATCCTTTCAACAACACCGGTCATGCTGGCTCTCGTACAGGAGCACGCCAGGAACAGCCCTTCCGCTGCAAACGGTTTTTTCATGATGATATCGTTCATGGCCAGATCGGCAATTGTTGTCATGGTGGGTTTGATCGCCGACCTCATTGGACTGCGCTCTACTTATATAATCAGCGCCGTCCTGGGTCTGCTGGGCATTCCCTTTATCTTAATGCTGCCGAAGGTGGAGAAGGCAGATACAATTTAATTCTTGATTTATGTTGTCAAAAAAGGGAAAATACAAAAATTTTTTTCAATAAAGGTCTTGATAAAGGTTTTTTGCCAAATGCTAAAACTCGTATGCATTTTTTGTGGCGGGCGTGCTGAAATCTTCGGCCGCTGATGCGATGCCAGAGTAGTTTGCAGGTCTTGCAAAATGGAAACTAAAACCGACGAGTATCGCGACCAGATTGATCGCTGGATGGATAAGATGTGCGAGTAACCCGTAAAAAGGATATATCTTTATGAAAGGAATAATACTTGCCGGAGGATCAGGCTCAAGACTCTATCCGATTACCAGAGTTGTAAGCAAACAACTCCTGCCTCTTTATGACAAACCCATGATCTACTATCCTCTATCTGTTCTCATGCTTGCCGAAATAAGGGATATGCTGGTCATATCAACCCCTCAGGATCTTCCGCTTTTCAAAAAGCTTTTAGGCGATGGTACACAGTGGGGGTTATCTTTTTCCTACGCTGAACAACCCCACCCTGAAGGCCTTGCACAGGCATTTATCATCGGCCGCAACTTTATAGGAAAAGGCGATGTATGCATGGTACTCGGTGACAACATATTTTACGGCCAGGGTCTTTCCGGGCAGCTAAAAGCAGCCAGACACAGAAATAATGGTGCTACCGTCTTTGGATACTGGGTAAAAGATTCTCAAAGGTACGGCGTAGTAGAATTTGACATTTCCGGCAAGGCAGTAAGTATAGAAGAAAAACCTGATAAGCCTAAATCAAACTATGCTGTCACCGGCCTGTATTTTTACGACAATCAGGTCATAGATATCGCAGCCGGCCTGAAGCCTTCAGTAAGGGGCGAGCTGGAGATTACAGACGTAAACATGGCTTATCTTAAAATGGGAAAGCTTCACGTTGAAAGGCTTGGAAGGGGAATAGCATGGCTCGACACTGGAACTCATGAAACTCTTATGCAGGCATCCAACTTTATTGAAGCAATCGAAAACCGGCAGGGACTCAAGGTGGCATGCGTTGAAGAGATAGCCTATCGAAAGGGCTATATAAATGCAAGCCAGGTAGAAGAACTCGCTCAGTCTCTGCTAAAAAACAATTACGGTAAATATCTGTTAGAAATGCTTAAATACGATACAAACCTAAGTTGAGCGATTTTTTGCGAAGAAATGTGCCAAGATCTTGATGCAGCAAGGTTTGCGAAAATCGTAGGCATACCAATGGATATGTCGAGACTTTTCGCAAGTCCTTGATGCGCAAGAGATTGGTGCAGATCGAGTAAAAAATCGCTCAATTTAGGTTTAAGGCTGCTATGAATATTATTACTACATCACTGGAAGGCATACTGATAATTGAGCCCAGGGTCTTTAAAGACAACCGGGGCTTTTTCATGGAAACCTACAATCAAAACAAATATCAAAAATCAGGAATTAACCGGCTTTTTGTCCAGGACAACCTTTCTTATTCCGTGCGCGGCACTTTAAGAGGCCTTCACTTTCAGATCAAGCATCCCCAGGCAAAGCTTGTCCAGGTTATTACAGGTGAAATATTTGACGTGGCAGTTGATATCAGAAAGGGTTCGCCGACATTCGGCAAGTGGACAGGTGTTGTTCTTTCGGATCAGAACAAACGTCAGATGTTTATACCGGAAGGCTTTGCTCATGGCTTCTGCGTACTCAGCAAGACAGCACATTTTTCATATAAATGCTCGGATTTTTATGCCCCTGATGACGAAGGTGGAATAATATGGTCTGACCCGGATATAGGTGTTGAATGGCCTGTTAAAGATCCTGTAATTTCAGAAAAAGATAAGCATTATCAACGTCTTTGCGAACTTCCTCCCGATCAACTCTCAATTCCTGGAAAAAAACCATGAAAATTCTTGTAATCGGCTCAAAAGGCCAGCTTGGACATGAACTTTTAATTCAGGGCAATAATTCTGGTTATGAAATATTGCCCGCTGATCTTCCCGAGTTAGACATAACTGATAAGACTCAGGTTAAACACTGGCTGGAAAAATTTAGGCCCTCATTTGTTGTTAATTCAGCCGCATATACAAATGTTGATAAAGCAGAGACAGAAATAGATCTTGCTTTTGCGGTAAACAGAGACGGCCCTGCCAATCTGGCTGAAATCTGTGCGTTGTTCAAAGTCCCCTTAATCCATATCTCAACCGATTTTGTCTTTGATGGCAAAAAAAAATCTCCTTATATAGAGTCGGATCCGGCATCTCCATTAAGCATTTACGGCAAAAGCAAACAAGAAGGAGACAATGAGGTCAGGGCCCGGTTAAAAAATCATATTATATTGCGGACTGCATGGTTGTATGGGGTACACGGGCATAACTTTGTGAAAACAATGCTGAGACTGGGTAAAGAAAAAGAAGTCATAAATGTTGTAGCCGACCAGTTCGGTTCTCCAACCAGTGCGGCTGATCTGGCTGCGGCCGTACTTCAAATTATCTCCAGGATAAAATACAGTGGTGATATAAACTGGGGAACTTATCACTATTGCGGCCATGGGATAACAACATGGCACAAGTTCGCCGAAGAAATACTTAACCTGGCAAAGCATTATATCCCAATTAAGACAACAAATGTTAAGCCAATTTCGACTGCCGAATATCCGACAAAAGCGGTAAGACCTCCTTTTTCCGCACTTGACTGCGGCCTTATAAAAAAGAACTTTGAGATAAGCCTTAAGCCATGGCAGGATAGCTTGAAAACTGTAATTCGCCAATTATGTCAAAAAGAAACAGAAAAATAGAGCTTCTTGCGCCTGCAGGTAATTTTGAAAAGCTTGAAATAGCGATACATTATGGAGCAGACGCTGTTTACCTTGCAGGCAAAGAGTTCAGCCTCAGAAACTTCTCTGGAAATTTTACCTTGGACGAATTGCATAAGGCCGTTAAGTTTGCCCGCAATTGCAGTGTCAAAACTTATGTGGCTTGCAATATCTATTCAAGAAATCCAGAACAGAAAGCAATTAAGGATTATCTGAAAGCATTGAGTGAAATCAGTCCTGATGCCGTCATAATCGCTGATCCCGGCATATTGATGGAAGCAAGTAAAATCATACCGCAAATACCTCTGCATCTCAGCACTCAGGCCAATACAACCAATTATAAAACCGTAATGTTCTGGGAAAAATTCGGCATTAAAAGAATAAACGTCGCCAGAGAACTCTCTTTAAAAGAAATAAAGGAAATTGTCTCACGCAGTTCAATAGAAATTGAAGCATTTGTACACGGCTCCATGTGCATCTCATATTCCGGACGGTGCCTCCTCAGTGCTTTTATGACAAATCGCAGCAGCAATTTAGGGGAATGCTCCCATCCATGCAGATGGAATTATGCTGTTATGGAAGAAAAACGGCCGGGCCAATACTACCCAATAGCTGAAAATAAAAATGGCACATATATTTTTAACTCAAGGGATCTCTGTATGATAGAACACATACCTGAAATAATAGAGTCAGGCTTATCCTCCATTAAAATAGAAGGCCGCATGAAGGGAATTAACTATGTCGCATCTGCGGTTAAAGTTTACAGAGAAGCAATAGACTCGTATTATGAAAATCCTGACGGTTTTAAAATACAAAAATACTGGATTGATGAACTGAACAATATCAGCCACAGGGGCTACTGCACTGGTTTTTATTTTGGTGACCCGGAACAGATATCACCGAATTTTGAATATAACTTAAACTCAGGGCTGTTGTTTGTCGGAAAGATAATAGAAACATCCGGCCCTCAAAACGTAAATATTGATGTACGCAACAAGGTCTTTAAGGGAGATGCTGTCGAAGTTCTTACTATAAAAGGCCCTTCACGGAAAGATGAAATAATACAAATTATAGACCAAAATGGAGAGTCTGTATCATTTGCACAGCCTGGAAGCAGGGTGACTATTTTTCTTAATAGCGACTATTTGCCGAATGATCTGATAAGAAGAGCCTGCGACGATTCAAAGAATGAATAGAGTATGTTAAATATGATAAACGTAACTTCTCAAAAAATTCTGGCAAATCACATTTTGCGACTATCCTCTGGATTCCCGCCTTCGCGGGAATGACGGACGATTAGACGAGATTGTCATTCCCGCGAAAGCGGGAATCCAGGAGCTATTGCCCGAACTTATTGAGAAGTTACCGTTAAGGCAAGCCACATAACAGGTTTTTACAGGAAGAAGTCATGAAAGGTTATGTACATGTTTATACTGGGGATGGAAAAGGCAAAACCACTGCAACACTGGGTTTATCAATAAGGGCTGCAGGCGCAGGTCTTAAAGTCTTTATAGCTCAGTTCCTTAAAAGGGGAAATTACAGTGAAATTAAAGCGCTGAAAAGATTTTCCGACCTCATAACTGTTGAGCAGTTTGGAACCGGTCGCTTACTTAAAGGTAAACCAAACCCTGAAGATATAGAACGCGCGCAAAAAGGAATCGAAAAGGTAAAATCTATCGTTTCTTCAGGCAATTATAAGATGGTCATACTGGATGAAGCAAATGTTGCGGTTAAACTCGGACTTTTTCCGGCTGAAGATCTTCTATATATAATTGCTAATAAACCAGAAGAAGTTGAGATAGTAATCACAGGAAGGAATGCGGATCAAAAGGTTATCGAAAAAGCAGATCTGGTTACTGAAATGAAAGAAATAAAACATTATTTCCAAAAAGGGGTAAAAGCCAGAGTTGGAATTGAAAAGTGATCTGACAGAAGCCACCATTACCTGGAGATGTTAAATGAAGCGTCGGAGGTTTAAAGATAAAGCCATAAGCCTTGCAAAAGCCTGGCAGCTGGTCGCCCTGGCAGCTATGGGCGCCATTGCGGTTGGAGCAGGCGCTTTTGATCTCAATTTCGCCGTAACGTCATGGTATATATTATTACTAGGTACTTTTATAATTACCGCCGGTCTTTGGGATATCGCACATCGCCTGAAAGGCAGCCTGCCATCTCATTTTTCTGCACAGATCCAGGGGCCGATTCTCTGGACAGTAACAGCATGGATGCTGCTCCGAATGTCAGGCCCTTATTCAAAATACGCAATTATTATTCCAGCAGGATTTATCGCCTGGGCTGTAACAACATATCCCCCTAAAGTTTTTCTTTTCCCTATTTTAACAGCTTTTATAATGGAAGCAGGCCTGACAATTACCGGCAGACAATCAGCAATAGAATTGGCTCTCAATATGCTTCTTTACGGGCTGATAGCCGTATTCCTAGTCTTCTTTGCACGTAGCCAGGCGTATCGCAAAAAACTGGCCGACTTAATTGCCAGAGCCAAAAAGAAATCAGATGACAGGGAATACGCCAAAGATTTAGGAATAACTGCACCCGGTCCTTCTATACTTGAAACCCTGCCGGAATTTGAGGCAATAGAAAACAAGGAACAACCCGGTGACTCAACCATAGAAACCATTACCGACTCCTTTGACCTGCAATTAGAGCTTATCAGGCAGGCTCTTAATCTCACGACTGTTGCTGTGCTATGGCCGGATGTAGAAGGGCATGAACTCAGGCTGCGAAACATTTCGACTATTCGCAAAGACATACAGCCAGGCCCATACCCGATAGGATCCGGAATTACCGGTGCCCTTCTCAAAGATAGAAATGAAATTACTCTGTCGCCGGTTAAGGGTGATTTTTCCGGTTTGCCATATTATATCAAAAAAGGAAAAGTTGGAAGCCTTGCAGCCATAAAAATCATGGGCGATTTACAAGGAGAATCAAGCCCGGTGAACAAAAAAATTTCTGGTATTCTTTGCGTAGATCGCACGGAAAAGTCAGACTGGATTGAGTCTGAACTCACAATTCTCAGGCTGCTGGGTAAAAAACTCTCCCTGGATATCAATATGGGAAGGCAGTTTTATACTATGAACCGTGAGCGAAATACTTTTCAGCGAGTCTGTATAGGGTTGCGTGAACTTAACAGCGTTCTGGGTCTGGAGCCTGTCTTAGATGCCTCTATAAAAGCTGTCAGGACACTGGTGCAGGCCGATTTTCTTGCTATCACTCTGCTTCAGGGCGAATACCAATCAATTGTCAGGGCTGAAGGACTGCATGCGAAAAACTTATTAGGGATGGAATTTTCAAAAAACGAAGGAATGGTTGGGCAGGTTATGAAAATTAACCGCTCTTTGCCGGCAGGAGCCGAATACAGAGGACCTGCGCCGATATTCAGCAAAGAACAGCGATTCCCGGATTTTGGCTCATTGCTTATTTTGCCCCTGCAGAAAGAGAAAGGCGACTCAATAGGGGCACTAACCGTTGCGGCAAGAAAACCCGGAGCATTTGCTAAACACCGTAGAGACATACTTGAACTGATTGCCGCTCAGGTGGCCATAAAGATCGGCCTCGCCCAGGCCCATGAACAGCTGAATAAAATTGCCATAACTGACGGGCTCACAAATCTTGCCAATCGCAGAACGTTTCAGCATGCTTTTGATGTCATGCTTAGCCGCGCCCAGCGAAGATCAGGACATCTTTGCTTAATATTATGTGACATAGACCATTTTAAACGAATTAATGATACCTATGGACACCCTTTCGGTGATGTGGTTCTAAAAATCATTGCAGACACTCTCGCCGAAACAGTCCGAAAGGTAGACCTGGTTGCACGATACGGTGGCGAGGAATTTGCCATTATTCTCGAGGATTCTGATGAAAACGGAGGCCGTGAGATGGCAGAGCGTATCCGCAAAAAAGTCGAGGCGCTGTCGCTGCATAAGGATAATAATACAGTTACTATGACTATATCTTTAGGTCTTGCCACATTTCCAGAAGATGGGGATAAAAAATCGCAGCTTATAGACCATTCAGATCAGGCTCTTTATCACGCGAAAGCAAGCGGAAGAAACTGTATAAAGACCTGGTCTGAAATAACTTAAAAAACCCATTATAAATGAAGGAGGCCCTAACTGAGTTAGCGGTTTTTGTAGGCGTTCAAGTTTCAAGCCGTAAACGGCTACCGGCTTTTTATAAGCTCTAATGCTTTTTTGAATTTATTGCTTATTAATTCTGTCATATCAACCGCATCTTCAAGCAGAAGACCAATATCATTCATTCCTTTTTCTTTTGTCTTTACCGCCCAATCTCCATAGTTTTCAGCATGATCATCATTATGCTTAATCCAGTGCTCAAGTAGTTTGACCAATTTTTCATTAAATGTTAAATTACCATGTGTCTCATGATTGTGATCGTGAGCCATATTAATTCTCCTCGTATAAGTTGAAATAAATGTAAAAGTTCACCACAGAACGACACGGAGTTTCACTAAAAATTTTAAACAATAATAAGTATCACTACCCAGGTTCATAGTTCAAAGTTAAAGAGCGATGAAAATAGAACATTAGGCCACCAATCTGAACCTAATAACCTGAACAGTTGTAAGTTCTCAATAAGTTCGGAATAGCTCCTGGATACCCGCCTTCGCGGGT
>VMSQ01000258.1 GCA_013792055.1 Desulfobacteraceae bacterium | reverse complement strand
ATGTGTCTTTATAAAATGACTGTCCAATTCCATAAGCTCTGTGCTTATGGTTAACAGCCCGCCTTCCGGCATGGCGTCTCTTGCATTTGTAGCAAGATTCATCAGGACCTGCTCTATCTGGCCGCTGTCCGCCATGATAGTCAAATCTTTATCGGCAAGCATCGTCCTAATCTCAATATCTTCACCAATGAGCCGCGATAGCAGTTTTTCCACCTTCAGTATAATCTCATTCAGTTTTGTTGGCTTTGGATGAATTATCTGTTGCCTGCTGAAAGCAAGGAGACTATGGGTTAACTGGGCAGCCCTGTGGGATGCGCCAAGTATCTGATCCACATCAGCCTGCAATGGATCATCCTCACTCATTTTCATCTGCATGATGTTTGAATAGCCCATTATGGCGGTGAGGATATTGTTGAAGTCATGAGCAACACCTCCTGCAAGCCGGCCGACAGCCTCCATTTTCTGGGCCTGCCGAAGCTGGTCTTCAAGCGTTTTCTTTTCTTCCTCCGCCTGCTTTCGCTCGGTGATGTCCCTGAAAAAACCCTGAATAACCTTCCTGCCCTTTATCTTTGTCACACTAGCGCTGATGGCTACAGGAATCTTGTGCCCGTCTTTGTTGCAAACAAAAAGGTCTTCTCCTGAAATTGCTTTTCCTTTTTGGATGTGGTCTTTAAAAATTTTACGGTATTGTTCAGCTTTTTCTTTTGGATGCAGTTGACTCTGGTGCATTCCAATAATCTTTTCGGCAGGCATGCTTAACAGTTCTTCGGCCCTTTTATTTATATCAAGAATGATACCCGTTTCCACATCTGCGATGAAGACGGCATCGTTAGCGCTTTCAATCAGGGTGCGGTATTTTTCTTCGGATTCCTTGATCGCGTTCTCTGCCCTTTTTCGTTCGGTGATGTCGATTAAAGCACCCACAATCGAGATGGTTTTCCCGTTTTCAACGATGGGCGCTTCACGAATTTCCGCCCACACTATTTTCCCGCTTTTATGGACTAATTCCAGTTCGTAGGGCGCTTGTACTTTACCGGTTTTAATCGCTTTTTCTGTTCGTTGAAATCCCTCTTCATTTATCGGATTATCAGAAGCAAGTTCAGTCCATTTAACCATTGCTTCTTCTGGTTTATATCCAAGGATATCGTGCACTTGAGGGCTAAGATATGTAAGTATATGATCGGTTGTATGGGAATAAAACATGTTTGTGCTGTTTTCGACAATATTACGGAGTTTGTCCTCACTTTCTCTTAGTGCTTCTTCTGCTCGCTTGCGTTCGGTGATGTCCAGGACTATACCCTGGTAGTGAGTAATCTCATCATTTGAATCGTGCCTGACCTGGGTGTGATCATCGATACATCGTATCTCTCCTCCCTTAGTAAGAATTCGATACTCCTGAACAAAATCCTTACGTCCTTCCTGGCTGTACCGTGCAACTTCAGCAGCCACACGCTCCAGATCGTCAGGATGGACTATGCTCGCAAAATCTACACGTTTCGAGTAGAAGTCTTCTGGGCTGTACCCATATTGTTGAACGTTATCGGAGACAAATTCGACCGGCCAGCCTTCTGCTGCACGCCAGAGAAAAACGACTGCGGGAGAATAGTTAACGATGCGCTCCAATTCCTCGCGTTCTTTAAGAGTCTTTCGCAGTGCCTTTTCAGCCTGCTCGCGGTTATTCAGTTCTTGTCTTGTAATGACGGAGTAGATAAAGTACAAGAAAAACAGAGGGAAGAAAATTTCGACATAATCCTCGTAACGATCAAGATAATCCGTAATCTGCCCATGTTCCAATATATTGGAAAGACCGACAAAAACATATATCCCCAGGGACAGGGCAAGAAAGGTTTTGGACGGCTGGTCCATTATGCTCCGTGGAATCCGAACCGCAAATAGCAGCGCCACGCCAAAGGCGCATGTTGAAATGATGTCAATGATTGTAATAATATTTTCATACATAATTTTTTGCCTGTTCTGATGTTGAATGCCGGATGATTGACAAACAACCGGCGGCAAATGATATGCCGGATAATGCGTAGCACAAGTGCTCGAGCAAGTTGAAGAATTCAAGCCAAATCACACCTTCAATCACTGTGAACAGATATCCGCAAAGAATAAAGATAAAGCCGATGTATAGCAGTCGCAGTCTTGGTATCCCCATTTTTTTGAAGATAAACGCAAACATTAGGATGGAAATGAGAGCCAGAATTAGATTGATGACTTCGTTTTCCTGAAACATTGTATTTCTCCTTATTCCTTCAGCCTTGTTGGCCCGACTTGCCGACCAAGACCACTAAAAAATGCAACTACACAAAATCCGCAATCCGCAATCGAATGGCTATTGTTTTTTATAGAGATAATATGATTCCATAATTTTCTTCACATAGTTCTCGGTTTCTTCTATAGGAGGAATTCTTTTGTAGCGTTCAACTATATCTGGCCCGGCATTATAAGCAGATAGTGCAAGAGGCAGCCTGCCCTCAAAACGGGTCATTAATTGTTTTAAATAAAGCGTACCTCCCAGAATATTTTCCCGTGGATTAAATGGATTGGTGATTTTAAGAGCATCAAAGTTTGCAGGCATAATCTGCATAAGACCCATTGCGCCGGCTGTTGAAACAGCTTTAGGGTTAAAATTCGATTCAACTTTAATAAGAGCTTTCAGCAGTTTGAAGGAAATGCCGTATTTTATTGATGCTTCGGATATGAAACGGTCATACTTGCTTGTCGAATATTTGTTTAAGTTTTTTGAAGGGCTTTCGCGCATATAGAGTTTATAGCCGGATGATGTGGGTACGTTAGTAAAATGAAGTATACCATTGCTGTCAACACAAGTGTATATATCAGCATGGCTATATACTGTACCTGTAAATATAATTAGTATCGCACAGGATATTATCATGCATTGATATTTAATATAATTTGTAACCATATTAAATAATTATTACTTTTTGAACTGCCCTGACAATTTCTTCAGGATCATCCATGACCTGCAGGATATCAAAATCATTACGAGATATTTTATTATTTTCAAGCAGGGTAGAGTTGATCCATTTTAATAGTCCTGACCAGTAATCAGATCCTACCAGTATAACAGGGAAGGGTTTGATGCGGTGCGTTTGAATAAGTGTAACAGCTTCAAAAAGTTCATCCAGGGTGCCGAAACCGCCTGGCATAATAATATATGCAGTAGCATATTTTACAAACATAACCTTGCGAATGAAGAAATATTTGAACTCGAGCTTGATATTTGAGTATGGATTTGGTTTTTGCTCAAACGGAAGGACAATGTTCAGCCCAACTGAGGTGCCTCCTGCTTTTAGGGCCCCTCTGTTTCCCGCTTCCATGACGCCGGCTCCTCCGCCTGTTATCACAGCAAAATTGTGTTTGACAAAAAGAGCTGCTATTTCTTCGGTTTTCTTATATATTGGATCATCTTCTTTAATTCTGGCTGAACCGAAAAAAGTCACTGCAGGACCAATATCGTGAAGCCCCTCAATGCCTTCAACGAATTCTCCCATAATTTTAAACAGGCGCCATGCTTCACCTAATTTCAAGTCGTCAATAACAAATTGTTTTTCCATTTTAATATTCCAATGTGTTGAAGTTTATTTTACTACTCAGGTTGTCAGGTTCACGGTTCAAGGTTCACGGTTGGCTACTTTGCGCTTTTCATATTTTTTGAATCAATTCACGTGCCAGTTGCCATGCCCCTGCCCGCTCGCCGAGCTTGCGAGGCAGACGGGTCAATATCTTCAAACCGTTCAATCTTCATCGCTCTCTAACCTTGAACCTTGAACCATTGAACCGTGAACCTGAGCAGTTACGATTTATCCTTATCAGCATACAGCTGACGCCTAAACTCCTCACGCTTTACCTTTAAATCCAATTATGACTTCACCTTTGTCCACAATGACCGGAACTTTGCGTCTTCCATTGGAATATTTCAGCATAGTATCAAGCTTGTCGGCATCAGACAGCACATCGATATATTCCACATCGCCGCCATTTTTCAAATAGGCCTCACGAGCCGCTGTTGTGAATGGTCAAGTATTCTTGCCAAAAATTAAAACTTTTTCTTCCATGATCCACACTCCTTTTCCCAAAGCCCTCAAAATCTGAAGGATATGTGACTATAGCTCCTGATACCGAAAACAATCTACAAAATGATCATTTACCATTCCTGTCGCCTGCATAAAAGCATAACATATCACCGGACCTGTGAACTTAAACCCCCTTTTTTTTAAATCAATGCTCATCGCTATTGATTCTTTTGTTTTTGAAGGAATGTCCTTTTGATTTTTCCAGGCATTCTTTATTGGTTTACCTCCCGTGAACTGCCATATATATGCATCAAAGCTTTTGAATTGCTTTTGTATATTAAGGAATGCTCCGGCGTTTTGAATAGCGGCTTTTATCTTAAGCTTATTTCGGATAATTCCTTTGTTGGATAAAATCTTTTCTATTATAGCTGAATCGAATTTTGCAATAATTTCCGGATCAAAATTATTAAATACTTTTCTGTAGTTATGGCGTTTTTTTAAAATAGTTAGCCAGCTTAAACCTGCCTGCGCTCCTTCCAGTATAAGTAACTCAAACAACTTTTTATCATCATGTAAAGGAATTCCCCATTCATTATCATGGTATTTTATATAAAGGGGATCAGTTCCTGCCCACTCACATCTTGTCTTCATACCTAAAACCTGCATAAACAATCTTGAAGAAATTTAACTTATTGTAATATGTTAGCTTTATGAAAAAAGCCAGACGTGCATGAGCTTCAGGTATGATACATTAAAATCAGGAAACTGTTTGAACGCATTAGATATCATTAAGAAAGAACCTGACAAGATTATGTATTTATCTATAATATTTCGCTTAACTGGAATAATATCTTTAAATTCGCGGCGAGTTCTTTCTTTATGATATGTTATGCGAGAGTTTTTCATGGTTTTAATGTATCATACCTGAAGCGGATATATTTTCGAAAACATGACGTTTTATAAATTTTATATAATATTCAAGATTGTTTACCCTACGGGAGCGCCGATTTCACCGCATCCGCTGTGTTGCAGGCCATTTGCAGTGAAGTGCCACGGCTGCATAGCCTGCGCCTTGCGGCTGCGACAAACTCGACACTTGCAGGATTTAGGTTCATAATTACCAGAACCCATCAAGACTCCTTAACCCGCTCATATAAAGGCGCCCGCTTGCTTCGAACATAGAGTAACGTGTCAGTAAAACTGGTAGGCTATAGGAACGTGCGAGTTCCACAATATTTTCATCTGGTTTCTTTCCTCTTACAAAAACAACTGCTACAATTCCGGCAACCTTGGCCGTCTGTATAACCTGCTCCGTGGTTATGCCGGTAAGCAAAACCGATCCTTCTGCCAGTGAGGACAGAATATCCTCCAGCAGATCTGATCCTCCGGCAGCCACTATCGTTGTATCGAGCTGATCATCTCCAACAAGCACAGTCGCCTTTAATATATCTCTAATTTCAGATATCTTCATATGAAATATTAACCTGTATTAAATATTGATTTCCTGATAGTTCGAGACCTTTGAATTTTGCTAGAAATAGTTTAAATTGTCATTCCCGTGAAAACGGGAATCCAGTATTCTCAATCAGTTATAGATTCCCGCTTTCGCGGGAATGACGGGAAGAGGGCAGTTTTCAAAGGTCTCAGTTCACCACGGATTTTCACTCATTTATTAATTTGTATGAATATTAATAACATTTCATAATAATTACAAAATGTCAACGATATCGTCGAGCAGCATCTGCTTAATATGCTTATATAATTTTGGATGCTTGACTGAAAAACAACACTGGATTATATGATGTACTGGTATCAGGTATTGGGTATCGGGGGCAGGTGAACCGCATTGGGAGAATTGTTATGAAAAGTTATAAGCACAGGGCAGTTGAAACGGCAGAATACTTGAACGCTCGCATTAACAAGGCCCCTGAAATAGGCATTCTCACAGGGACAGGCCTTGGCAATAGTTTGGGCTCAATAGGTGTCGATGTATCATTCAATTACGAGGATATCCCGCATTTTCCCGTTTCGACAGTTCAGGCACATGTGGGGAAGCTTCTTTTTGGCGTCTTGAATGGAAAACATATTATTGCCATGCAGGGCCGGTTTCATCTTTACGAGGGCTACTCTCCGGCAGATGTTACTTTTCCGATAAGAGTCATGCAGGAGCTTGGCGTTAAGATCTTAATTCTTTCCAATGCAGCCGGAGGACTCAATCCTGACTTTAAAGTCGGGGACATAATGATTATCAAAGATCATATTAATCTTACCGGCTCAAATCCTCTTATCGGGCCTAATGAAGACATCTGGGGTATTAGATTTCCCGACATGAGCAGAGCATATGATGAAAAGCTTGCTTTGCTTGCGGAAGATGCCGGCGCTAAAGCAGGTATAAGAATGCAGAAAGGTGTATATGCAGGCTTAAAGGGGCCGTCTCTTGAAACTCCGGCAGAAGTGCGTTTTTTAAAGACTATAGGTGCGGAAGCCGTTGGTTTCTCAACGGTTCAGGAAGTCATTTCAGCCGTGCATGGAGGAATGAGGGTACTTGGCCTGTCGACTATTACCAATATTAATGATCCTGACGAGCCTGCTCCTGCAACTATTGAGGAAATTATTAATGTGGCAGAGAAAGCTGCTCCTAAGCTTGAAACGATAATTAATGGTGTTGTATAGACTTTCAGATAAATAATTTCACTGTGTTATCAGTCGTCGACGTATAACTAATACGCCTTCCTCCTTCTGGTCTTGTGAAATTAATTATCTGAAAGTCTATAGGCTGGAT